>CAJJDL010000308.1 GCA_905182935.1 uncultured Nitrospinaceae bacterium
TAGCACTATTTTTAACCATTTCGTCTTCATATGAAAATGCAAACACAGCGTTGGGGAAAAATCTCGAACGGATGACTTTGAGCATTTCTTTAGTGGGGGAGTCATTTCGCTTACCGATGATGGCCACTTCTTTTAAGCCTCCTAAGTAGAGGTGTAATGCTTGCATCATAAATGATGAATTCATTCCGTATTCAACGAGTTCTTCATGGAAAGCAAGAAAAATTTTTTCAGCACATTTAATTAAACTTACTTCTTCTAAGTAAACACCTAATTTTAGAAATGCAAGTGATGCATTACTATTTCCTGAAGGTTCGACGCCATCGTACCCTGAAATTTGCCTGACGATTAGATTTTCTCCGTCGATTGCAGTTTCATGATACGCACCTTCGGAAATAAATTTTTCCTCAACTGTTTTCATAAGGCTACGTGCTTCAAGTATGTGCTTTACATCGTAGGTAGCTTCGTAAAGCTCTAGGCAAGCGACAGCTATAGATGAGTAGTCAAAGAGATAACCATCATATCGAGACTCGCCATCTCTAAATCGTCTAAGCAACTTTCCTTTTGATGTTTTTAGATTGGATAAAATAAATTGCATTGCTTTTTCTGCTTTTATAATTCGGTTCGTATCTTCTAGCACGCGTCCTGTCTTTGCCATAGCTGAAATCATAAGCCCATTCCACGATGTCAGCACTTTGTCATCTAGAAGAGGTCGAATACGTTTGTTTCGTTGCTCAAGAAGTTTTTCTCGAGCAGTCTTTAGTTCAGTCGCAACTGTTTCTAGCTTTAATCCCAATTCCTTTGCCAATTGTTTCTGAGTGCGTGTTTGGTTGAGAATATTTTGATGCTCGAAGTTACCCTCCTTGGTAACGCTAAAAAATGGAATAGCAACGGATGCTGTTTGCCGGCCTAAGGTCATTTCGACTTCTTCTTTAGACCAGACATAAAACTTACCCTCCACACCCTCACTGTCGGCATCCTCAGCGCTAAAAAAACCGCCTTCTGGGGAGGTCATATCGCGATCAATATAATTTAGGACATCGTTGGCATAGTCTGCAAATTCTTGGTTTCCCGTGACTTGAAATGTTTCAATTAGCGCTGTAACAAATAGTGAATTGTCGTAAAGCATTTTTTCAAAATGAGGGACTAGCCATCGGTAGTCTGTGCTGTAACGCGAGATACCACCTCCAATTTGATCGTAGATACCGCCCCACTTCATAGCTCGAAGGGTACTTTTTGTCATTTCTAGACTAGGCGTGGATCCTGTGCGGTTATAATGCCGCAATAACATTGATAGGCCCATGGAGGGAGGGAACTTGTTTTGTGGTTGAAAACGGAACCCGTGGTTTAAGTTGTCGTAATGACTTTCATAAAGTTTTGCTGCTTTATCTTCACCGTCGAAATCAAGTGTTTCTATTGTTCCTTTAGTTGGCTCGCGTTGCGAACTTTGACGGATTGCTGTTACTAGCGCCTCGCTTTGTTTTTTTACTTTTTCTGGTTCGTCGAGCCATGTTTTGGCTAGAAATATTAATACATCGCTAAACGAAGGAAGGTTGAATCGTTTGTTTGGAGGGAAGTAAGTCCCGGAGTAAAAAGGCATTCCTTGAGGTGTTATGAAAACATTGAGTGGCCAGCCACCCTGTTGTCCCATTGCTTGAACCGATTGCATATAGATACTATCAATATCAGGTCTTTCCTCTCGATCAATTTTGATGCTGATAAAATGCTCATTGAGAAGCTTGGCCAATTCAGGGTCTTCAAAAGATTCTCGTTCCATAACATGGCACCAATGGCAGGTCGCGTAGCCGATGCTAACGAGTAATGGTAGATTTTTATCTAGGGCTATTGTAAAAGGTTCTTCTCCCCAGGGATACCAGTTGACTGGATTATGCGCATGTTGAAGAAGATAAGGACTTTTTTCATGGATCAATTGGTTGGTATATGGATGCTTGGTCATAATATTGACTCTAATTGTTCGAAAAAATCTGGGAAAGATTTTTCAACACAGTTTGGGTTTTTAATACGTACTCCTGGGATCTTGAGTCCGGCCAGGGCCAGACTCATAGCCATGCGATGGTCGTCATATGTTTCAATGTCTGCTGGAACGTATGTTCCTGGATGAATTATTAAAAAGTCTTCACCTGTTTCAACGCGGGCGCCTAATCTAGAGAGTTCTCCTTTTAAGGCTTCTATTCGGTCCGTTTCCTTAATTTTTAAATTTCCAATGCCAGAGATGCGTGTCATACCTTTAGCAAATAATGCAGTAACAGCGAGAGTCTGGGCTACGTCAGGCATGTTGTTCATATTAATGTCTATTCCTCTCAAAGGGTTCCCTTTTATAAAAATTTTTTCAGGTGATCGTTCAATTGTGCAACCCATCTGTTCTAAAACATCGAGAAAGCCAGCATCTCCCTGCAAGCTGTCTGGATTTAGTCCAAATAAGGTCATTTCTCCTTGAGTGATTGCTGCTGCCGCAAGGAAGTATGATGCGCTAGACCAGTCAGCTTCAACATCATAGTTTCTCGCTTGGTAAGTTTGACCTGCTGGAATATAGAACTGGGTATAGTTTTTATTCTGAACAGTTACTCCAAAGTCTTTCATGATGCTGAGTGTTATATCGGCATAGGACTTGGAAGTTAGATTTCCAATTATATTGATGGTTGTGTCACTTTTAAAATAAGGTGCGCAAAGTAGAATAGATGTTAGGTATTGACTGCTTTTGTCGCCAGCAAGATTAATTTTACCTCCTAAAACCCCGCCCCCTGAAATTTCCAGAGGAGGACAGCCGTTATTTTTTAATGATCGAGCTTTGACCCCCATTTGATTGAGTGCGTTCAATAAATCGGAAATGGGTCGCTCCAGCATCCGCCGTTCGCCTGTTAGATAGGTCGTTCCTGGAGATAAAGCTGCGAAAGTAGTTAAAAAACGCATTGTAGTTCCTGCAAGGCCGATAGAGATTTCGCTCTGCGGGCACTTTATATCTCCGCCAGTTCCTAAAACAATGAAGTCGTGATCCTCTTGTTTAACAAAAACACCAAATTGTTCGAGAGCCAGGCGCATATATTTTGTATCGTTACTAACCAGCGGTTTTTGTAAAGTCGAAGTTCCATTAGCGAGAGCTGCTATTAAAAGCGCGCGATTGGTGTAACTTTTAGAGGCCGGGCATTCGATTTTCGCAACAATTTTTCCTGCAGGATTAATTTTTTTCAAAAAACAGTCTCCACAACTTGGATAAAACATGAACTATACCATAATCATATAAACCCAAAGGCTCCTACGAAATGTAGCATTAATTTGTAGGTGGCTCACTTGTTTCGACAGTTTGATTTTGTTACCATCAGGATACCCCTTAATGTTAATCGTTAGTCTTTTAAGCCCTTTGTTTTTAATGTTTTTTTGAGCTTTAATTATGGTTGATGACAGTGCAAAGGATCAGCGAAAAAAGTCATACTGGAAGCGTCTTGACCATTGGTGGAAAAATAAGGGAGAGGCGGAGCAAAAACGTATCAAATCGTTTATTCCGCTATCTCTGTATACGGTTGCAGTTGTTTATGGAGTGATCTATCTTTCTATTCTCAATACGGTTAACCGTGGCAAGGGAATGGATGCTATTAAAAGTTGGTATGGTGGCGATAGGTCAGAGATAGTTAGAGCACTTAATAAAGAAAAAGATTATTTGGAAAATAGTTTTAAAAAAATGATTCGAAAAAGAGTTTCTGGTGGGCGCTGAATACTAGAAATTTTTTTCCTTCTTTAAGTTCATGCATGGTAATAAGTCTATGAAACGTCTCGTTTATACACTCAATATGTTTTATCTTTTTGGGCTTAGTTTGTGGCTTGGGGGTATGTTTTTGCTTGGGATTTTGGTTGAGATCATAGTGCGGATCAAACTTAAAGATCAGCCACTACTGGCTAGCGAAATAATGAATAGCGTAATGGATATTTTTAATATTCAGGTGATCTATACTTGTATAGGGCTTATGATCACCACCGAGATTGTAAAGTTTTTGGTTAATAAGTTTAGTATTCATGAGTTTGACACGCTAACGCTTGAAAGGCGTAGATATGTGAAAGAAGTGATTCTCATTATTATGATTTTGCTGGCGTTTTATATGGGAAGTTTTCTAAGGCCTGAAATGCACGAAGTAGATAAATTAAAAAAAGCCAATCCAGCAGACCAGAAACTGCAAATACGTTTTGATCGTTTTCATTCGAAGTTTGTAAATATTTATTCAGTGAATATGATTCTAGGGCTATCACTTTTCTATATCCACGGTAAGGAGATGACTCGGTTCCGAAAAAATTCCAATGAAACTGATGGTTGAGACGGTCATTACCTTTCGTTAACTAATTAGCCTAACCCATGTCTCATCGTCTATTCTTTTTCTTTGTGGTCTGTTTTTTTTGTGGAGCTTGTTTTTTGCAACTAACCTCTGTAGTGTTTGCGATGCACAAGGCTAAAGTCCCTTCTAGACAAGGGTTGTCTAATAATCAACATGAAATTTTAGCTAAATCGTCCTCTACTAAATCAGATAATTTATTTATGGTTCGTATTCCCAAAGGGACCTTTAAAATGGGGTCGAGTTTCATAGAAAATAAAAAGCACGTGAAGGAGTGTCGCAAGTATGACAAGTCTTGTGAATTATGGTGGTTTAGTGATGAGTTTCCGGACCAGCTTATTTTTCTTGATAGTTTTTGGATAGATATTTATGAAGTAACCAATGATAAGTATCTCGAGTTTGTCATTGCCACTGGGCATCGTCTTGCCTTAGATGAAACCTGCGAAACAGCTAAATGTCGCGAGGGTAATTTGTGGGAAGGCTTTTCGTTTCCTGCTCGGATTAAACGCCAGCCAGTAACGCAAGTTAGCTGGCAAGATGCTAATGCATACTGCCAGTGGCGAGGTAAGAGACTTCCTTCTGAGGCGGAATGGGAAAAGGCAGCAAGAGGCCCAAGTGGTAACATATACCCTTGGGGTTCGAGGTCACCTAAAAGCCGCGCAACTTATGGTAGAAAATGGCGTGGTATTTTCACTATGACAGACGCAGGAGCTTACTCTCAAGGAGCATCATTATATGGTCTCTTTGATATGGCAGGAAATGTTTGGGAATGGGTTGATGATTGGTATGATTTAAAGTATTACCAGTGGAGGCGTAAGAAAAATCCAAGGGGTCCGGGTGAAGGTGAGTTTAAAGTAGTTCGCGGAGGATCCTGGGTAAATCACGCCGATACTTTACGCAGTTCTTTTAGAAGGTGGAGTGAACCTGAAGTGAGATATAATGATACTGGATTCCGGTGCGCGCGAGATGACAATTAAGAAACCAAAAAGAGCAGATGAGCTCACAAAAATAGAAAAAGAGCACCTTTCTCCCTACATCTCAGATGTTGATGCAGATATCTTTGTCATTGGGAACCTTAATCCAGAAGTAGTTGGAGCTGCTCTTGCTCGTTACAGTCGAGCTCCCACTGGAATCAAAGAAACAATCGCGCGTGAATTTCTTAATCCGGATGGAACACCTAATGAGGTCAAGGGTACTGAACTTATTGATCGAGTGGTTAATAAGTATGGCGACGAGTCTGTTGCTGAACTTGCGGTTGCCCCCCTTTGCATTGAGAATGTTTCCAATCTGATGACAAAAATTATTGAAGACTGCAGGATTGGTGGTTCGCCAATTGAAGAGTCGACTCGTTATGTTTTATACGATGTAAAGCATAATGATCAGTGGCGATATGTTCGTCCTCAATCGATTATGAAATCCGGCCTAGCCGAGCCATATGTTAAGACGATGGATTTTTTGTTTGAAACTTATGCGGGTTTAGTTGAGCCGATGCAGGAATTTTTTCGTAAAAAACTTCCCGCATCAACGTTTAAAATTGAGGTAGAGCGTGAAGGCCACGTAGCAATGTTAGGTTCTGACGCATTGCTAAATGATAACGAAAAAAGAGCTCATCGTTTAGCTTATGGTTTCACTATACGAAGCGCAGCTTGCGATATTATTCGTTGCATTCTTCCCGCTTCGACTAAAGCGAATATGGGGCTTGTTGGGAATGGAAGATTTTACAGTGGACTCATCAGCAAGTTGCTATCTCAGGATCTTGATGAGGGTTGGTTGCTTGCAGAAAATGTTCGCAAAGCGCTGGGAACGCAGATTCCCACTTTTATCAGGCGAGCAGGTAAAAATGAATATCTTGTCGAAAATCAAAAAAAAATACGAGAACTTTCCGTAGCATTGTTCAAAGATGTCCCAATTGAAATGGTTCCAGAGGTTGTTCTAATCGAAGATCGAGTTGAGGACTACACGATCAATCTCTTAGCAAATATCATATTCCCGTATGTACAACATTCTACGATGCAAATCCGCAATATTGTTCGCGCGCTCCCTGAAGAAGAAAAAAATAAAATTTTATCTACAGTCCTTGGTGAGAGAAAAAGTAAAAGAGATCGACCGCCTCGTGCCTTTGAATATGGCTACCCAATAAATTTTGATGTGGTTACAGGGTTTGCTGAGTATCGGGATCTGCAAAGGCATCGAATGCTGACACAACAAAGACAAGATATGAATGTGTCACTGGGCTACTCAGTTCCTGAAGAAATTGAGGAAATGGGCAAAGGGGAGGTTGTTCAAGAATGTTTTGAACGATCAGAGTCGCTTCATAGCGATTTAATTAAGGCTGGGCTTGTCCGCGAAGCACAATATGCCCCATTATTTAATCACTTTATTCGCTGGAATATGGGTATGAATCTAAGAGAGATGGGACATCTCACCGAATTACGTTCCCAAAAAGCCGGACACCCAAAGTATCGCCGTACGGTCCAAGTGATGGCAAAACTTTATCTAAAAAGACATCCTGAGATGGGGTCGGTTCTAAAATTTGTTGATTATAATGACTATGATCAGGGAATTACTCGCGCTGAGCAGGAAGCACGGACAGCACGAAAAAGTCTTTCCACAGGCGTATTTGATGATATGGATTAGCAAGTAGCTTTAAAAAGGTTTTCAGGGACTCTTGTAGTCGTATACCTACTTTAAAAGTAGAATATGTTTGATGCATATCAAGTTTGGCTGGTTTTCGAAGCCTTTTGTTTAAACTAAAAATATATTTTTTGCATAGAATTGATGTTTTTCGTTGATATTCGTTTTGGTTTGTTTATTATTGGCATTTACTATTTTCGAATAAATCCTTAGGAAAGTGTGAAGTTATGAAAATTGGTGTCCCAAAAGAAGTTCACGATGGTGAAAAAAGGGTGGCAACGACTCCCGATGTCACCAAGCATCTCATTAAGTTAGGTTTTGAAGTTGCGGTTGAATCAGGGGCTGGCGCGGGTTCTAATTTTTCTGATTCTTCTTACACCGAGGCAGGTGCAACGATTAAGGAAGGTGCAAAAACAATTTGGGAAGAGAGTGATATTATTTTAAAAGTTCGAGCACCAGAGTTTAATTCTAAACTTAATACTGAAGAAATAGACTTGCTTCATGAAAAACAGGTAATAATTACCTTTCTCTGGCCAGCGCAAAATCCTGAATTACTTAAAAGCTTGGCTGACAAGAAGGTAACTGCCCTGGCTATGGATAGCGTGCCACGAATTTCTCGTGCCCAAAAAATGGATGCGCTTAGCTCAATGGCGAATATTGCAGGATATCGTGCAGTGGTTGAAGCAGCCCAACACTTTGGCAGGTTTTTCACCGGTCAAATCACTGCAGCAGGTAAAATCCCACCAGCCAAAGTCATGGTAATTGGGGCAGGTGTAGCCGGACTTTCAGCAATTGGGGCAGCTAAAAGTATGGGAGCGATTGTACGTGCTTTCGATACTCGACCAGAAGTTAAGGAACAAGTTGAGAGTATGAATGCAGAATTTTTAGAACTCGATTTTGAAGAAGAAGGTTCGGGAACTGGGGGGTATGCAAAGGTTATGAGTAAGGAATTTATAGAAGCTGAAATGGCTTTATTTGCAGAACAGGCAAAAGAGGTTGATATCATAATAACCACTGCCTTGATTCCAGGGAAACCAGCTCCGGAGTTGATTAAAGAAGAAATGGTTGTGTCTATGAAAGACGGTAGCGTTATCGTTGATCTTGCTGCTGAGCAGGGGGGCAATTGCAAGTTATCGGAAGCGGGGATAGTTAAAAAGGTTCATGGAGTATCAATTATTGGTTATACAGATTTACCTAGCCGCTTGGCCACGCAGTCAAGTCAGTTATATGGGACCAATTTACGCCACCTTTTAACTGACATGTGTAAGGAGAAGGATGGCAATATTGTTGTCGATATGGAAGACGAAGTGGTTCGAGGAGCAACCGTCGTTAAAGATGGAGAAGTGACTTGGCCTCCGCCTGCACCAAAATTATCTGTAGCACCACCTTCTAAAGCTGAAGAAAAATCAACAGATACAACTCCTAATCAAGTGGTTGTAGAGAAACCTTCGTGGTTGGGGCCCTTGGTTACTTTCTTAGTTGGGGGTTTAGGTTTGTTAGGGCTTGGAGCTGTGGCACCGGCGTCGTTCATGGCTCATTTTACCGTGTTTGTTCTAGCCTGTTTTGTGGGTTATATGGTCATATGGAATGTGAAAGCAGCTCTTCATACACCACTAATGAGTGTGACTAATGCTATCAGCAGTATTATTGTTATCGGGGCTATTTTGCAGATAAGTTCAGGAGAGAACATGATTACGTGGATTGCAGGGTTTGCTACCACGATTACAGCAATTAATATAGTGGGCGGATTTGCGGTAACGCGCCGCATGCTCGAAATGTTTCGCAGATAGGAGAGAAGTAAATGAGTGAAGGTATTGTTACTGCTTCTTACGTTGGGGCAACTATTCTGTTTATTTTAGCTCTTGGTGGTTTGAGTAATCAGGAAACGTCACGCCGTGGAAATATATTTGGTATGACAGGAATGGCAATCGCTCTTATAGTGACAATTGCTACTGTTACTTCTAATATCGAAATTCTTATTGGTGGTCTGTTAATAGGTGGTTCTATTGGATTAATTTTAGCTAAGCGCGTTAAAATGACGGAGATGCCAGAGTTAGTGGCAATTCTTCATAGTCTTGTTGGCTTAGCGGCAGTATTGGTTGGTTATGCTAACTTCATGGATCCAACCCG
>CAJJDL010000309.1 GCA_905182935.1 uncultured Nitrospinaceae bacterium
AAAGGGAAAAAAATTGATGAAAGTCGTTTAATTTTTGATGAGTTTCATAAAATGGTGTTGGGTGAATTTGATCCGGATAAACAGGAACACTCCTTAGGAAAACTCACTTTGTTTAAAGGGATAAGAGAATATCCGTCACGTACCAAATGTGCTAGCCTTGCATGGCACACAATGGTTGGGGCGCTTGATGAAAAGACGGAAGGTATAAGCACCGAATAAAAATATACTCATTCTGATAAATTATTTTCTGGTCTAAGTCCCAGAAATTGAAAGAACCCATTTATCCGTATCATTGCTAATACTCTAAGAATAAAAAATAATCTTTTGGTTTAGATCTAACTAAAGATTTATAAAGTCAGCAGAAAATAAGCAGCTCTCTTTCACTTAATTAATGAAATAAATGGGTTGCGATATTTTTAACCGTATATTAGAGCTTAAGTACAGTTTAAGTATAATCAGGGATTATATTCTATAAGGCTAAATTGCTTTGTAGCCATACTAATTTACAAGTTTATCCATAACAGAATGAGAGTTCGTAGTTGAGAGTCGCATACTATAACGCAAGTTAATTTTTGCTCCATGCCGGTTTAAAATTGTCTTACTTACTAATCTGTCTAATATGAACGATATGGCACTTAAGGAATTTATTATCATACTAGTGACTTGATAAGAAATTTAAAAACAATGGGTTATTTATTGTTTCGGCACTTCCAGGCTATATCTCGTCCAAACCAAGCAATAGAAAGAAAAGAAGATCTCCCTCGACAGCTAGTTAGTTCCTCAATTAAAAATTTTTTTTCAAGGTAGTGTTTGAGTAGCTCTACATTATAAGCACGCAAATGAGTTTGGTCATTATCTATTAAACTTCCCTTGAGTACCCGCAACCTGTTCTTAATATGGTAGGAATTAGGAACAGAGCCAATGAATAACCCATTTGGCTTTAAAATACGAGAAACTTCAGCCACAGTAATTGAGGGACAAGGTAAGTGTTCCAACACTTCGCCTGCAATAATGACATCAAACGAAGAGGTTGCTAGAGGAATTTGAATACTAAAGTCGACCCATTTGGTTTTGATATTTAATTTTTTTTCACATTCTTTTAAAGCTACTTTATCTATATCCATACCCACCACTTCGTTTTGATCTATGAAATGGCGAGTCAACCTACCGTCGCGACAGCCCAAGTCTAAAACTTTTTTATTTATGCCCATCCATTCTTTAAAAACGAGTGACCTATTTTCTTCTGATACGGATTGGTTTCTGCGATTATTTATTGTGTGATGTTCAGAATAAAAATCAGTGAGCATTTTTTTACGAAGTTCTTGATTAGTTTGCTCGATTTTCAAGTCAAACTCAGAAAGAGGTGATACATTTTTATCTTCCACGACTAGCACTCCATTATTTATTCAAAAATTCCGGTAAAATACTTTTAACACCATCTATAACATCTTTACAAGAAATCAATTCCTTGCATTCCGGCTTTCCATCCCAACAAACCCGTTTCATAGTTTTAGACGAACAAGGCCAACAGTCGATATCTTTATGTAATATTAAGGATTTTTCGCCAAGTGGTTTCCAAACTCTATGATCGGTTAAACCAAATAATGCCACGAGCGGTGTTCCGATAGCGGAAGTAGCATGCATATAACCGCCATTATGGCAAACTACAAATTTGGCAGTCTCCGTGATTCCAAGTAGAACTGGAAATGTTGTTGAAATAAATGTATACGAAACATCTTCTGAAAGGCATTTAATTAGATTTTTTATTTGGTCAGATTGGCCAGGCCCACATGTTAAAATTATATTTAAATTGAAGCGATCATGAAAATATTTCGCAACTTCAGCAAATTTTTCAAATTGCCATTGGTCGTATTTTCTAGCCCCAGGGTGAATAATGCAATAAGGCTTATCCGGGTTAAGATTCTTAGAAAATAATAAGTCGCGGGCAATTTTACGACATGAATCACGAATATGAATAACAGGTCTGGGTTTATCTATGGGAATACCCAATTTAGTTAATAGCGCTACCTGATAATCAAGAGGAAGTTTGGGTTCTAGGTCCGAAAAGTCAATTTTAATCTTATATAAAAAAGAACGTTTTGAAAATTTATTTCCAATCCTAAATTGAGCAAAAGAAATAAAACAAATTATAGCTCCACGTGTGCCTTCATGCATGTCAATTGCCACATCGAATCGTTTCTTGAATATTTCATAATAAAACTTTAACTGACTGAAGATAGGGCCTTTTTTTAAAATTATCACATCGTCCACATCAGGGTGTCCCGCTACAATTCCATAAGAAGGTTCTTCTACCAAAACAGTGAGATGGGCATTTGGGAAGTGTTTTTTTATAGGCCTATAAACTGCCGTGTTATAGACTACATCCCCTATCGACCTGACTTTAATCAAAAGTATTCTTGCATCAGGTTTTATTTTATTTTTAAGAATAAATTCCAAGTCAAAACCCTAACTTACTAGTTAAAAAAAATAATATAATTTAATACATATAACCTATAAAGTAAAAGTTAAAAGACAGTTATATTTCGTAGGTATTGCTTTAGTTGATATTCGCATACTGGTTACTCTTTTTTTGGTTTAGCGGAGGCGCTAACGGATGCGAATTTAACGCACTGCATCAGTCCAATATAAATCCAAAGTGTTTCGTGTAAACCTTGCTGCTCGACGGAACCAATTAACTTCTTAATAAATTCACTAGGCGGTTCTAAACCATTATCATTAGGGTATAACATTTAATATTTTTTGATTATATTAGAGGTTGAGAAGTTAGGCGTGGGTTGGTTTTGGGCCCAGAAAAAGGTAGAGCCATAATAAAATAAAGTATCATCACGACTTCTGAGTCATATAAATTTGATTCAAAAAATCCGCCTACTAGAAAGGCAATCGCTGATGCTGCACTACCATATATAACCCACTCCTCGGACTGATTATTTTTTTGGTTTATTCGTTTGTATAGTAATACAAAAAAACAGACCCATATTCCTATCCAAGTAGATAAACCTAATATTCCCGTATCCATCGCTAGTTGCATAAGATTATTATGCATTCCTCTTAGGTGTTGAATTGCTCCAGTCGGATCGGGATATTGTGAGTAAATTAAGTCCATACACTTA
>CAJJDL010000310.1 GCA_905182935.1 uncultured Nitrospinaceae bacterium
GGCAGCTGGACGTCAAATGCAACTATCGCTTCTCAAAAGCAGGGAGTCGAATGGCAATGGGTCTGCGCGGCAAAATGTCTATCGAGACTATTACGGGTTTTCAGAAAAACCTTTTGACCTAACTCCAGACCCTAAATATCTATACCTGAGTCCAAAACATAAAGAGGTCCTTGCTCATCTAGTGTATGGTCTGCAAGAAAATAATGGGTTTCTTAAAATCATAGGTGAAGTAGGGACAGGCAAAACAACTATTTGCAGAAGTTTTTTAAGAGAACTACGTACTGATTTCAGCATTGCCTATGTATTTAATCCAGCAATAAACGAACTTGAGCTCTTACAGACCATAAATTCCGAGCTCGGCCTACATTGTGAGACGGATAGCAAGAAGAAACTTGTCGACACGCTCAATACCTTTCTTCTAAAGGAGCGAACTAAGGGCCACCGAGTGGTTGTTATAATTGATGAAGCTCAAGCCTTGGAAGTAAAAGTATTAGATCAATTACGCTTGCTATCAAACCTAGAAACAGAAACGGAAAAATTAATACAAATCGTTTTAATTGGCCAACCAGAACTCGATCAGTTGCTAACAAAAAATGAATTACGCCAGCTTCGTCAACGCATCACTATAAGCTGGGAGCTTTTACCACTTAATCTCGAGGAAACTCGCGGATACATCCAACATCGGATCAACATAGCATTAGGTAAAGGTAGAGTTCAATTCACGCGCTCCGCAGCCGAGTTAATTTATAAATATTCTCACGGTATCCCACGTATGATCAATGTCCTAGCCGATCGTTCTTTATTGATTGCATACACGATGAGCACTAAAAAAATTACCCCAAAAATTGTTCGTCCAGCAATTAAGGACATAGGAGGACTTAACCCAATTCCAACTTGGATAGACTCACTATACAAAAGTGTTATTCCTGGAATTTTAGCTCTATGCATCCTTTTTTTTGGTATTAATTATTATTTGCTCCCAGATTTCACCACAGAAACTGGCAATCAAAAAGATATCAATATACTAATTAAAGAAACCCCAATTGTTCCTGACAATCATAGTTCATTAAAACCTCGGCATCCTATTGTCGATTTACCTCGAGCCGAGACAATAAATTCTGAGACAACCCAAGAGTCTATAATTTCTAATGATAAGACTAAGGTTTCAAACAAATCAAACTTAATTGAACTACCAAAAATACGTCGAATTCCTAGCAACAAACCGTTAAACATTTCTCAACAGGACAAACTTATAACCTATCTCGCTAGTTTGTCTCTTGAGGAAAGTCGACTCGAAGCAACAAACTGGATTCTAAAAAAATGGAATATTGAACTATCTTCTTATCAGAATAAAGGCCAAGACCTTCTTAAATCTCTCGCCGAGGAACAAAATCTTTTGGCATATGACCTGAATGCTGATTTTGACAAGCTTTCTGTTTTCAACTACCCAGTAATTCTAGAGATATCTCTTCCTAATGCTCAAGGGACAAAATATCTTTCACTATTATCAATAAATGGCGAGCGTGGAGTATTTGGTTCTGTCGATCGTATTGAAATGCCCCTTGCAACAATTGAGAGCTTATGGACTCGTAAATCTATTATTTTGTGGAAAAACTTTGAAAACCTACCAGAACGTTTTGAAGTTGGTTTTAAAGGTAAACAAGCAATTTGGTTACAGAAGAACCTTCGCCTACTTGGGTTTTTTAAAGGGAGAGAGTCTCATTTTTATGGACCTAATACGCGGTTATCTGTAGCCAAGTTTCAACGCAAGCGTCTCATTAAAGACGACGGACGATTTGGTACGGAAAGTAAAATTATGTTGTATGGCTTGTTAAATATTTATCAAACGCCAAAATTAATTAACCCATGAGCACCATCCTAAAAACTTTAAGAAAACTTGAAGAAGAAAAAAATATCCTTGACCAGAAACTCGACCTAAAGGAAATGCTCCTTCAAGAGGAGACTATCGATGCACAAACAATACAGACTGAACGCCGTACGTTTTTCATAATATTATCTGTAGTTGTTGTTTTATTTATTGCAGGGGGGATTATTTTTTATCAATCGGTACCAACTGATAAAATAACGACACCAGCTATACATATTCCAGCGAAAATACTGCATCAATCTTTATCTAAAGATTCTTCCAAGCTCGGTCCATTTGAAGGCGTCTCCATGTCAGTAATTCCAAGTGAAGAAGAAATCTTAAAACCGACAATCAAAGAAGCGGAAAAATTTTCTACTTCCAACAATCTAGAAAAAACTAAGCGACCTATTAAATCTACAACTACTTTAAAAAAAAATAGCACCATTGCACCACTTGCCATTCAAAATGGATACATCCCCAATGTCAAAGTTAAGGGAATTATTTTTTTTGGTAAAGGAAGTTTATCCAACCACATCATCATAACTTCAAAAAATAACAGCAATTTAAAGTTACAAGTGGGCAATTCTATTCAAAGCGCTGTTTTAAAAAATATTCACCCTAGTTATGTCATTTTTTTATATCAAGACCAGATGATTAAAGTGGGAATTGGCCAATAGCCTCCTTGGTTAAATTGTCAAAGGTCTTCCCTTTCTCCAACTCCAAACTCTATTTCTCATCTTTTCTAAAAAGACTTTAAAGTTAGCAAATCTTTAAAACTGATTTGAGTTCCAGGAAACCCCTCTCTTAATAAAATATCAATTACTTGTTTGATCGCAACCACATGTCTCTTGCGAGATTCCGCTCCATCAAAGTGAGGGTCTTCTTCTTCAATTGTTATCACCCCTGGACCAACATAATTGCAATAAAATGCACCTAGTGGACGAAGTCGGTCCACTGGTTCTGATTCGGAACATGAGTTGACAATAATCATAAATAAGCTATCCCTAGGGTCAGGGTAAACTTCAAATATCCTTCCTTTATTCATACTACAATTGCGGCAATAATCTACTATACGAATAATATCTTCCAACGGTGCGGTACGATAAACACTCTGCATAATTCAATTATATAAACTAAATAAGGTTGTTTAGTTCTCAGTTTAACAGAAAAAAATTAAAAACTTTTCTCCTTAGTTTTTGGTGATAGCGTATAAAATATATTTTCTCAAAAGTCCCACTCGTTAAATATATTTTTACAACTAGAGATATTCTATCAGAGCCAAATAGAAAAAGTGCTTGGTTGACTTTTAATAAAGCGTTTGATAGACAAACAGTTATGAAATTTCAAGACGTTTTAATTACATTACAAAACTATTGGGCCTCACGCGGATGCGTTATTCACCAACCTTACGACATTGAAGTGGGGGCGGGAACATTTAATCCCACCACTTTTTTTCGCGTCCTCGGACCCGAACCTTATAGCGCAGCTTATGTAGAGCCTTCTCGAAGACCCACCGACGGGCGGTATGGGAAAAATCCTAACCGTCTACAACATTATTATCAATATCAGGTAATTCTAAAACCGTCACCAGATGAAGCCCAGAGTCTCTATTTAGACAGTTTAGTTGCTTTAGGGATTGATCCAAAAAAACATGACATTCGATTTGTAGAAGACGATTGGGAATCTCCCACACTAGGCGCCTGGGGATTAGGCTGGGAAGTATGGTTAGATGGGATGGAAATCACTCAGTTTACCTATTTCCAACAGGTGGGAGGAATCGATTTATCCCCCATAACCGTGGAATTAACTTATGGATTGGAACGAATTTCTATGTATCTACAAAACATAGATAATGTTTATGATCTCCAATGGAACGATACTGTGAAATACGGGGATGTTCATCTGGAAACAGAAAAACAGTTTTCTAGTTTTAACTTTGAGGCTTCAAATAAAGATCGTTTTTTTAAGTGGTTCGAAATGTATGAAGCTGAGGCTAATTGCCTACTTGAGAAAAATCTCGTTTTACCTGCATATGATTTTACATTAAAATGTTCCCACGCATTCAACCAGCTTGATGCGCGAGGAGCTATTAGCGTCACAGAAAGGACAGGTTATATAGGACGGGTCAGAAAACTTTCCCGCCTCTGCGCCCAAGAATATGTCCGCCAACGAGAGGAAATGGATTACCCTTTATTAAATAAACCTTCTAACTAATTTATAGCGCATAAAAAACCTCGATACTTTAGTAATAATAAAAATAGTTTCCTATTTTTTGTTTGATAAATAAACAACTTCAACTATCATCAAGTCTTTGATCATAGAAGCTCTGATATTTATACCTTAGGGACTACACACGAGTCCTTATTAGTTTTTTCAGTTAATAGATTTAAATCACCCCATGCCAGAACTATTTTTAGAAATTGGTACCGAAGAAATTCCCTCACGTTTCATGGGCTTAGCCCTGGACTACCTTAAAAAAGAGCTAACAGCTTTTTTTAAGAATAATCGGGTTCAAGCTGACGAGGGACTTGTCATGGGATCACCTAGGCGTTTAGTAGTTGCATTCAAAAATGTTGAATACCAACAGGAAGATGTCACTGAAACCCACTTCGGCCCCAACGTTAAACTTGCTTATGATAGTGAAGGAAACCCTACCAAATCAGCATTAGGTTTCGCCAAAGGCAAAGGTATTGATGTATCTCAACTTACAATTGAGAAAACACCCAAGGGAGAAGTAGTTTGCGCCCGTATAGAAAAAACCGGAAAAACAACCTCAGATATTCTGAACGATTTTATTCCTATCCTTATTAGCAATATACCGTTTCCAAAAAAAATGCGCTGGGGAAACCGGAAAACCTCTTTCGTTAGACCCCTACACTGGATTGTTGCGCTATTTGAATCAAAACCACTTAATTTTAGCTACGAAGGAATTCCCTGCGGTGATACCTCGCGTGGGCATAGATTTATGTGTCCTGAATTTTTTAAAGTTAATGGGATTAGTGATTATATTAATTCGTGTGAAAAACATTTTATTTTGATAGATCCAATAGCTAGGAAAAAATCTATAGTCAATCAAGTAACTTCGCTTGCCACTGAATTAGGGGGAACAGCGCAACTAGACCAAAAACTACTTGAAGAAGTTAACTATCTAATCGAATACCCTTTTGCAATCAGAGGAAATTTTAAAAAAAACTTTCTTGAGCTACCCCGCGAATTACTTATTATCACAATGAAATATCACCACAAGTATTTCCCTATGGAAAGTAAAGATGGTGACTTGATGCCACATTTTGTCACTATCAGTAATGTGCAACCTGGGCCCGGTGGCGAAATTCAACGTGGAAATGAGAGAGTCCTTGAGGCCAGACTTGAAGATGCTCGATTTTTTTTTGAAGAAGACCGGAAAAAAAAACTAGAAGATTTTGTGGTTCTTTTAAAAGGCGTCACCTTTCAAAAGGCTCTAGGAACTTCATTTGAAAAAGTAGAACGTATTGTTGCCATTACTGATTTTTTGTCGACTAAATTTTGCGCAGATAAAACTAAACAAGCTGGTCGAGCTGCTTGGCTTTGCAAGGCAGATTTGGTCACTCAAATGGTTTATGAATTTCCAGAACTACAGGGTATAATTGGAGGTTATTATGCTGATCATTCTGGAGAAGCCTCTGACGTCAGCTTGG
>CAJJDL010000311.1 GCA_905182935.1 uncultured Nitrospinaceae bacterium
AGATTGATAGCTTTAATACTTTTCTCCTTAATCATTTTTATGATAATAAAAAGTGCCACACCCGAATAAATCCACACTGGAATATAAAAAAGTAACCGCTGAAATATTTCGTGTGTCCCTAATTCACTCCATAATGCAAAAAATGGGAAAAGGTCAGGGAATGGGTTTCCCCATACCTGATAGGACCCTAAAACCATATCAATGGCCAAATTAAAAAAATCTTTTTTTAATAGAAAAGATATGGCAAAAACTAGAACCAAAATAAGGACTCCAACACTCACCCAGAACTTAATTCGGTCTATCTCTGATGTTTGATTATCTTCTCTTACTAAATTCTTTTTTTTTATTTTAAGAAGATACTGAACAAAAAAAACTACCCCACTAGATAAAAACGAAAATAGCGCAACCTCAAATTTAAAAAATCCACTCAGCAAAATCGTGCTAGCTAAATACAAGTATTGTTGAGGTTTAACTTTCTCTAAACAACGCACTAAGAAATACAAATTAAGAATACAAAAGAAAGTAAAAAACCGATTGTAATACATCGCTGGTGCCGAAAGCATAAACACTGCAGCAAGAAAAGCAAAGCCTGATGGCATGATGCGACGAGAAATAGAATAGACCATGAATATCATGATTGGAGTTATTAGAATTACTCCAATACGAAGGCTCTGGATGCTGACTCCAAATAGTTTAAAGAACAATACTCCATATATATAACGACCTGAAAGATAACCGCTGGGATTAAAATCTTCCATCGCGTTTTCACCATTTAAGGTCCGTAAAGTTCCATTTGCGTATCCTCCTTCATCCCATATATTTAGACCGTATTCAGAAAACGAATATAAATAAGCAACTAGCACCAGATAAATAATAGTCAGCCAAAGTACCTTAGATAAGGAAGGATCTGCGGTAAAAATAACAGAAGTTTTTTTAATTTTTTGGAGAGGAGTTTCCATTATGGAAGATGTAATTCCATTTCTCGAATCAGTTCAAGATGTTCCCTTGCCAATTTGATGAGATTTTTTTTATCGCAGGAACTTTCAGGTATTTTTTTTTTAAAATCTAAAATTTTTTCGACAGAACACTCAATTAATTTTTTATCAATATACCCTTCTTCAATATCTCGAATCATCTGGTCTTGCAGTGAAATAATTTTATCGTGGTCATGACAAATAAGATAAAGATCTACCCCTGCGGCTGCCCCAAGCCTAGGAATTGAATCAAAAGGTATGTGTTTTTCTACTGCCTTCATTTCCAGGTCATCTGTAATAATAAGACCCTCAAACCCTAATTTTTCTCGAAGAATATTTTTTAAAATAATAGAGGAAAAAGTAGCTGGTAATTCATTGTCCCACTGGGAATATATAACATGTGCCGTCATTATAACCTTCAGCCCATGCTCAATAGCCTGGGCAAATGGTTTCAGCTCAATATTTTCCAGCGATTTAATATCACGATTTACATAAGGTAATTCCAGGTGAGAGTCTCTATCCGTATCACCATGACCAGGAAAATGTTTTCCAACAGGATAAACACCAGCCTCTTGAATACCATCTATTACGGATTTACCTAGTCGAGCTGCCCATTCCGGGCTATCACTCAAGGCCCGAGTCCCAATAATGGGGTTGGCTGGATTGGTATTCACATCTAGGACAGGTGCATACACCATATTTATTCCTACTGCCTGCATTTCCCGACCAAGTGCTAACCCAAATCTTTTAGCAAGGGATTCTGATTGAGCCCTACCCAGGCAACTTGGTTGTGGAAAAGCACTAAAAGGGCTTTTTAATCGAGCTACTCTTCCTCCCTCCTGATCCACAGAAATAAATAACGGGACCGACGCCGATGACATTGCTAAAGATTGAAGTCCACTGATAAGCTCTATTAATTGGTCTGGGTCTTTAAAATTACGCTCAAATAAAATTAGCCCACCAATACCTGAATTCACAATCAATTTTTCTAATTTCGAATTGAGGCATGTTCCATCAAACCCGGCTATGAGCATTTGTCCGGTTAATTCTTTTAGGGATGGATTTGATTTCAAAATTTCATGACCCTGAATTTGCTATTGGTCAAAACCATTTTAGGAGAGGATTGAGGTTAAATAAATTGAAATTGGATTTTTTTATTACACCAACTAGCTCACCTAAAACACCGATAAAAAAAGTATCTTGTCATAGAAGTAGCATTGCCCTTCCTCGATTTCATATGCTAACATAGTTTTCTAATCTTATAATAATTCCTAAAAATAATAATGCCCCGTAGAGTAGTGGTTACCGGTTTGGGTGCAGTGAGCCCAAACGGAATAGGTAAAAATAATTTTTGGGAAAATACCTGCAATGGTATCAGTGGAATTCGACGTATCTCGAGCTTCGACCCTGCAGGTTTATCCTGCCAAATAGCCGGCGAAGTTCAAGGGTTTAATCCATTAAACTATTACAGCAAGGCAGACCTCAAAAAACTTTCTAGAGCTGTCCCTCTAGCGATTGCCGCATCAAAAGAAGCGCTGAGTGATGCTGGTATAGATCTAGCAGAATTTAATGAAGAAAATTTTGAAAGTCTAGGTGTTATCGTAGGTACCGGTGGCGCTGGATTTGATTTTTCGGAAAAGCAGTTTGAAATATATTTT
>CAJJDL010000312.1 GCA_905182935.1 uncultured Nitrospinaceae bacterium
CAGCAGCTAATAAGCCTTTGGACTCGCCTTGAATTGCTAAATTAATGATAGAAGAAAAACTTTTAACTGTCATTATCGCACCAACGCCAATAGCAATGCATATTATGAAAAATATAAATCTACGCCATGCACCAAGTGACTCCGCTAGAGCGATTGAGAGTAGTTGTTTAAATGTAAGGTGTCTTGTTTTCATTGATTAAGTTGGAATGGAGTCTTCAATTATTTTTCCGTCTCCCATGACGATGATCCGTTCTGCTTTTTGAGCAACGTCTTCTTCGTGGGTGACAAGTAATATTGTCGCTTTTTTTTCGTGGTGGAGATTGGTCATTAGGTCTAGAACACGTTTGCTATTTTGTGAATCAAGATTCCCGGTTGGTTCATCAGCTAAAATAATATCGGGTTGATTAACAAATGCTCGTGCGAGGCAAAGACGTTGTTGTTCTCCACCGGAAAGTTGAACCGGATAATGGTGATTACGCTTCGAAAGCCCTACAAGATTAAGAAGGTCGATAGATTTTTTCTGCGCTCCGTTGGTCCCATTGAGTTCTGCTGAAAGAACGACATTCTCTAGTGCAGTGAGAGTTGGTATTAAATTAAAATTCTGAAAGATAAATCCGAAATGTTGACCTCGAAGTTCGGCAAGCGCATCTTCATTGAGTTTTGTGATATCCTGACCATCGATTATAATTTCCCCTTGAGTGGGTTCGTCTAGTCCCGCAATTAGACTTAGGAGAGTTGTCTTGCCACTGCCCGACGCGCCAGTAATCGCTATAAATTGTCCAGTTGGAATAACAAGGTTGATCTCATTTAAGATATCTACCCTATGTCCGCCGCCGTAAAGAGATTTGTTTAGTCCGCTAACTTGAATCACAATAGAGCCTTAAATGGTTTTATGTATGATTATGAATATACGTTATGTTACTACTACCCGCAAAAAATTTAATACGGTTATATCAGCCCTTTTTTTGGTGTTATTTTTGTTTGTTTTTGTTCCTACGGTTGGGGGGTCTTCTCCAGTGATTCTTGCTTTTGGAAATAGCCTTACAGCAGGATTTGGAGTTCCAGATAATGAGAGTTATCCCTCGAGACTTCAGAATATTCTTATTCAGAATGGATACCCACATAAAGTCATTAATGCAGGAGTGAGTGGAGACACCACAGCAGGAGGACTTCGTCGGATAAAATGGTTAATGAAGCATACTCCTGAAGTCGTCATTTTAGAACTAGGTGCAAATGATGGATTGCGAGGACTATCAATTAAGGCAATGGAGTTTAACTTAGATAAAATCATTGGTATTTGTGAGGAGCACGGAGCAAAGGTATTGTTGACAGGAATGAAGGTCCCGCCAAATTATGGAGAAGAATATACAGTCGAGTTTGAGAAAGTTTTTATCCGTTTGGCAGGAAAATATGATCTATCACTTGTACCCTTTTTTTTGAAGGGCGTTGCTGGAGTAAGAGAGCATACTCAGCCAGATGGTATTCACCCTCTAGGATCAGGCTATTCGATTGTTGTGCAGACTATTTGGAAGTATTTGAAGCCGTTAATAGATACTAGTAGACAAACTAAACTTTAAGCTTAGGATTAAAATAAGTTATCTATGTGTTGCATGAGCTGCTTATAACAGAATCCTTCTCGTAATACTTTGCGGGCTGCATCGTAGCCTTCCTGAAATGAAAGACCAAAGCCAGATAAATGAAAAAGAGTTCCAGCTTGGCAGGCGATAAGAGGGGCAGCAGGGCCTGTTCCATTTTTGAGGGCAGATTCCCCCCACTCCACCAATTTGGGCAAGTCGTATTCTTCTGATTTCAAGGCTTTATAATTGCTCTCAATCTCAGAGGTGGTTTCATCAGAAAACATTGTACTAATGTGACATACAACCTCTTCAGCTTTTTCTTTTCCAGACTCAATAAAAACTTTAGCAGGTTTATGTACGCCATAAAGTGTAGTTCCTTCAGCACCGTTTCCTACCATTGTAAGGTTGAATTTACTCCGTTTCGCGACCTCGAGCATTGAGTTTTCGTATCCACGATGAAAATAACTTGTAGCAAGATAATTGCCCCCAGTCTCGGCTTCCAGAGGCATGAGAATTTTTTCCATGGTTGATAGCATAGTCCGTTTAACAATTTCTATCCTCAAATCTCTTAATTTTTCAAGTAGAGGATGTGTTTCTTGCATATTGATGTATCCAAACTGAAACTGTTTTATAAGTTGTATCCGCTGCCTGCGGTTACCTTGAGGAGTAATTCCATAATGCTTATTGAGAATATCTTCGAAGGTAAGTCCAAACTTTGGTGGTAGCGATGGTGCTGAATGCCCATAAGTAGGCAGTCCTATAGCAGCAAGTACCGGGATAGTGTAAAACCCAAAATATGGTGCTCTATTGAAGCCGTCGAACGGATCAGCAATTTGTAGTAGGTGGTCCAACTGGATTGGATTTCGAATTGTGGTTTTATCCATGGCTTTCCAGTAGCCAATATTTTCTTCCAATGTCTCCAACTTCATTCTGGCAGCAATAAGAAATATAGCTGATCGTATTTTGGATACTTCTTCTCTTAGAATTAGAGTTAATGCGTCTTCCGCTTCCGCTTCGGAGAGATCTTTGCTCATTTTAGGGCCTGTCGCAATCTTTTGGAGGTAAGCCTCCATTCGGCTATCAACGAGACTGGATTCGTAAAGGTTTTTTTTCATTTTTAGTAGGGGAAATGGCTATATTTATGTACACTGAAACATTATAGAGTCAAACCTCGATATTAAAGAAAAAAATGATCCAAACTGATAGTGCTCATACAATAAATACACTAGCATCTTGCGCAGATCCAGTTCGCGTTTTACTGGTTTATCCTAACTCGAAAGATGTTGCTCTAGCTAATTTAGGTTTTCAGCGAGTACATACTCTGTTGAATCAGATTAGTGAAGTCGAATGCGATCATTATAGTTTGCCTGTGGGTTGGTCTTCGGATGTGCAAGAACTGGAACCATCTTCTATACTATCCCATGAATGGAATTGGCCTTTAGATCAATTTGATGTGATTGCGTTTTCTATTTCATTCGAACCAGATTATTTAAATGCAGCCCTCATTTTAAAATATTTTGGTATTCCATTAGAGAGGTCAGAACGTGATGCTTCGCATCCTTTGGTTCTAGCTGGAGGGTCTGCAGTTTTTATAAATCCTGAACCCTTGGCCGATTGTGTTGATGCTTTTTTTATTGGGGAAGGCGAAGGGCTGGCTGAACCGTTTTTTAAATTATTTAGAGAAAACCAATATAAGGATACGCTCGAGTTCTTAAAAAGTGCAGCAAAGATTTCAGGCATTTATGTACCCCAATTTTACCACCAGGAATACCAAGGGGACAATATGGTTCAATTTAAGGCCGATCCCGGGGCATTTGAAAGAGTCGAGCGCCATTGGGTAAAAGAAGGCTCTCCTGATTTGTGCACACATTCTGTTTTACATGATGAGGTTTCCACCTTCAAAGATATGTCTCTAATGGAGGTGACGCGTGGGTGCATATGGGCTTGTCGGTTTTGTACTGCTGGATTTATTTATCGTCCACCGCGACTTCCCGACTTAAAACTTACCTACAATTCTCTTGAACGCGTGTTGGCGGAACAAGGGAAGACAGTTTCGACGGTAGGCCTTGTGGGTCCATCAGTTACCGACCATCCTGACATTTTATCTTTAGCTCGAAAAATCGTGGAAGATGGTAAGAAAATTTCATTTTCGTCCTTAAGAATGGAAACCCTGACGGATGAACTTGTTGATTTGATTCAGAAAAGTGGACAAAAAACTTTAACGGTTGCAGTGGATGGTCCATCAGAGAGAATGCGTCGTGTTATCAATAAGCAGGCTACAGATGATTTTATTGTGGAGAAATGTAAGTTTCTGACGGAGAAGGGCATTCTTCATTTAAAAATCTATTCTATCATCGGGTTACCGGGGGAAACAGATGAGGATATTGATCATTTCATTTCCTTAGTTGAGCGAGTTATGAAAACATATATTTCTACTTGCAGTGAACGCGGAAATATAGGGAAGGTGACCATTGGACTAAGCCCGCTAATACCTAAACCTGGTACCCCTTTTCAGTGGCACCCGATGGAGCCTGTTCGAAGTTTGAAGAAAAAGTTTATGAGAATTCGTAAGGCTCTGGGACGTCTACCTCATATAAAATTAAGTTTTGGTTCCCCAAACGAGGCATACCTGCAGACTTATTTGTCGAGAGGAGACCGTAGAGTCTTGTCTTTTTTTAAAACCTACCTTGCTAATGGGCACAATGAAAAAAAAGCATTACTGGAGAGTAGTCCTTCAGCGGATTCCTTTGTCTATCGGCAATACGGTAAGGATGATATTTTGCCATGGGATGTTGTCGACCATGGATATAAAAATGATTTTCTATGGAGTGATTATCAACGTGGGTTAAAAGAAGGTGTCACCCCAGTTTGTGACACAGCAGTTTGTAAGATTTGTGGAATTTGCTAGACAAACTTTCCCCGGTATAAGAGTAATTATATTTCAACTTTGAAAGATCGGTTCAAGATGTCCTTTGATATTGAGAGGATGAATAAGCTTCCCCCAGAAGCACGTTTTTTTGATATTAATGAACTTTGGTATTATCCTAATCGGTGGGTTGTTAAATTTTTATATCCACTGCCGGTCACCCCAAATCAGGTTACCATTGCTTCCCTAGTTGCAGGACTTGTCTCAGTTGGATTTTATATGATTGAGTCTAGTGTTGGGTTAATTTTTGGGGCTTTATTCTTATATTTAAAAATATTTTTAGATAATGTTGATGGGAATTTAGGGCGAGTAAGGGGAGAGGTATCACGTTTGGGAAGATTTCTTGATTCTCTGACTGATTTCATGATCAGTTTTTTAATATACCTTGTTTTAACTTCAAGACTGGTTAATGAAACAGGCGATTCTATATATTGGTTTTTGGGAGTTTTAGCATTATTGAGTTGTTTGTTGCATTGTTCATATTTTGTGTTCTATCTAGTTCAATATACTTCAAATGTAGGTGCCTATTTTTACAACAGAACAGATGAGCATATTAGTAAAGAAGATAGTGAAGCTTATGATAAGGGTGATCTTTCAAAGCTCGTTTACTCGCTACAGTGTTGTCATGTTTTTTTATACGGGTGGCAGGACAAGGCTATTGAACACTTTGACAGCTTAAGCAAAAAGCTTAGGTTTGGAAGAGAACGTCAGAGTTTTTTGGAAGCAGAGTGGTATGCCAATAAAAATTTTCTTACTATGATAAGCCCATTATGTCTATGCACCAATAACGTTTTATTAGTCATGTTTTCCTTGATCGATGAAATAGAGCTGGGATTTTTTTTTATCGTAGTTATTGGGAATTTTTATTTGGTTGGGTTGCAGGGGTGGAAAATTTTCAAACCCAGAAATAGTTTTTTTATTTAGAAAAATGGTTATGTTTGATTTTTAGTTCATGCTAAAGTCTATTCCTTTGTTTTTCATG
>CAJJDL010000313.1 GCA_905182935.1 uncultured Nitrospinaceae bacterium
GAGACACCCCATCAGCACCACATTGTTTTGCAATACGAATTTGTTCTTTAGCAATTAATGGGCGGGCAATCGACGTACCTAATAAATAACTTCCTTCATAAAAAGCATTGCCGCGAAGCATCGGAAATACAAAGTCTCGGACAAACTCTTCTCTCAAATCCTCAATATAGACCTCACTCGCACCCGTTGCAAAGGCTTTTTCGCGCACAGGGTCAAGTTCTTGCCCCTGCCCAAGGTCGGCTGCAAATGCTATAATTTCAGCATCATACTTCTCTTTAAGCCATTTGATAATAACGGAGGTATCAAGACCTCCAGAATAAGCTAGTACTATCTTATTTACTTTCATTTTTATAATTTGCTCTATTTATTAATTTTTTAATTTTGGGATATGCTTAATTAAATTATACACAAACATCAAAACCTAAAAAAAGTAATTTTTTTAACAAGAGAATACCTTTAACTAATCAATAATCAAATATCCAATAACAATATACTTAAGATAAGGAGGTAGTTCTTTAAAGAGCTTAAAAGGAGTGCTCTTTTACAAAAAGGATCGAATTCTATCATCTAACGAGCTTTGGTCTTTTGTAAACGACTGCAAAGCAGATTGAGTCATAAGATCATCTAAAGCAACTTCATTGGGCCACTCTTCAAGTCTTGGTATTTTACCTTCCTCTTGTATTTTTGCCAGTTCGCTAACTGAGAAAGGGTAAAACAAATCAATACTTTTTTCTTTACAAAATAATTCAAGGTTTTTCCCAGACATATTATCCAAATTGGGTTCCATAAGGAGGTCATCTACAAATCGAATGAAGGAATCTGAAATTTCCCATAATTTAGAAAACCTATCAGCCTGGTGATGACTTAAATCAATTCCTGGTTGAATATCCGTTCCGATATTACTACTTATGGAATCGATAGAATTACCCATTTTCATAAACTCTTCCATGGCAACTGGAGGAATAGTTAGAACATCAAGTCCTGCCAGAAAATTCACCTGTTCTCCGCTTCTTATACTTGCCCCAATAAGTTTCGTGCCAAGGTCTGAATACTTTTGACGCAGGTTAAGAAGTGCCTCCTGTGTCGCCAAAGTTACCTTCTCACCAACCAACTCACCACCACCTAAAGAGTTTTCAGAAACCACTTGATTAAGTCTTCCTAAAAACACATTTACATAGGAAGAATTTGACAGTCTAGCTGCAAAGTAATTTTGGCGTGCCGAAAAACCAAGAGTGAAGTTAATTGGCATTCCTTCTTTACGAAGAGTCCTTACAGACATATATCCCTCAGGAGTTAGAGGAATTTTTATTGTGAAGTAATCAGGACATACACGGTAATATCTGCGCGCATAGTCTAAAGTACGATCAATATTTCTTGACATTGAAGGATGTAATTCGATACTTACTTTAGTTTTAAAAGCTTGCACTAACCTAAGAGCAATACGACAATTAATAACAAAACCAACTTCTGTAACTCTCTCATTTTCGGTCAAATCAGGCGCAACCGCTTTTAACCGAGAAACAATTTCACCGATAACACTATCCATCACACCAGTTTGAACTACTTGATTAGCTAAAGTATTATTGGTTGTAAGGGCGGTAAATTCTGACTTCCAAATAGATTGAGCTTTCTCTAAATCACCCGTATCAAGCCAAAGCTCTGTTCCAGAGTTCTTGAACCGAGACATCGCTGGGTTTGATTCAAAAACAGGTTGCCCCTTACCAAGGTCCACGCAAGCTATCTCGTGTATAACACTATCAAGTTCGCTAGAAACTGTTTTCATTAATCTTCCTTTCTCTGATCAGGTTTATTTAGCAAGATAAATATTTTTTTTTTTTTTTGGTCAACTCCGGGCTGATCAAAAGGATTAACATTAGACAGGTATCCAGTCATGGCAACCACTCTCTCTAAAAAATAAAACAGCTGACCCAGACTATAGGCCGAACGTTCTTTAAGTATTAGGGTTAAACTAGGAACGCCTCCTTCAAGATGGGCAGCAGCCGACCCTTTGTACGCTTTCTCGTTAACAAAATCCAGTTCTTTTCCTTGAAGGTAATTAAGCCCATCCAAATCATCACTATCAGATGGAATTTTAATAGCCTTAGAAGATTTTTCAAGCAATAAAAAAGTTTCAAAAAGGTTTCGAGCTCCTTCCTGAACACTTTGACCAAGAGAATGTAAGCCCTCTGGATATTGTACTGAAGCAGGGAAAATTCCCTTCCCTTCCTTGCCTTCACTTTCTCCAGAAAGTTGTTTCCACCATTCCAAAACAAATCTAAAAGAACAATTAAATGTTGTCATAAGTTCAATCATTTTACCTTTTTGATAAAGACAATGCCGATTCACAGCATAACGGTAAGCTAAATTTTGGCCCAAATCAGAAGTTTTGGTAAGAGCACTTTCTGCTAATAAAGCACCATCCATTAGATTATTCAAATCAACACCAGATATCGCAATAGGTAATAATCCAGCAGTGGTAAGAACCGAAAAACGGCCTCCAATATCTTCAGGAATTACATATAATTTATAACCTTCTTCGTTACTCAAAGAATTTAATGGATTTTTTTCAGGCCCAGTAGTGACTATTATTCTTTTACGAGACTCTTCCTTGCCATATTTTTTTTCCATAAAACTTCTCAGCAACCTGAAAGCAATAGCTACCTCGAGAGTAGTACCTGATTTTGATATTACATTAACGCAAACCTCTTTATCCTCTAATGTCCTAAAAAGATCTGAATAATAATCAGAACACATAGTATGACCAGCAAAATAAATATCAGGATTAGAGGATTGTTTGAAAAATGGGCTTAAAAAAGAAATAGCAGCACGAGCTCCCATGTAGGACCCCCCAATTCCAATGCATACAAAAGCGTCGCACTTGTCTCTAATTTCTTTTTGAGTAGTTATAATAGAATCTATTAAAGAAGAGGGCGTGCTCGAAGGTAAGTGCAACCAACCAAGATGCTCATTACCCAGTCCCATTTTATTTTCCAAACCATCATGCAATCGATCAACTCTCTCTTGCAAAGTCTCTATATCTTGGTTTGAAACAAACCCTTTTGCTCTGTCATCATTAAATTCAATATCAATCATAATATTATGTTTTTCAAAGTATCAAAAATAAAGGCTAACGACGACCTAGCAATTATTAAGAACTTTATTTAAGGAATTCCAAGATTAAAAAAATATTTAGTTACTATAAAAGGCATCTAATTAGAATATCACATAGCCTCATACTAATTATTTACAGGAAAAGAAATTATAAAGTAATTTTTTATAGTTTTTTTATTAATCAGTTGATCAGCGAACCTGCGTGCGTTTTCTTTTGAATTGAAGCGACCTACTCGGACTTTATACCAAGTTTCCCCAGATTTTCTTTTAGTTTTAACCTGGTAAACATTTCTCACTCCCTTTTGCTTTAGATTGAAAATTAGCCTATGTGCATCTTCAGAAGATGTAGAGGCTGCAACCTGAATAGTATGTGTTTCTGAAATGCTCTTTCCACTAGCTTTTTTTATTCCGGAATCTAGAGCTTTAATCGCTGCACCAGCAACTATCTCTTTATGATCTTGCGATATAAAATAATTTAGACTTGCAGCCAACATTAATACTAAGAAAAAAATAAAACCTCTAGTTTGAGTTCTAAAAATTCTTCTATAAAAAAACACGAAAAAACTTGTTAAAATTTTAGATATAACTCTAAATAGTTCTTTCAAATTTTCAAAGAAGGATATAGAGAATCCCATTTTAGATTTTAGCTTTTCTAACTCACGTAAATCGTCCTTACCTAGCAACTTTATTTTTTTAACCTTACCTAAAACCTTCAAATCTGCAGTTTCTCTAATTATATGTGTACGATACTCCTCATTTAATCCATCAAATACTTCACCACATTTTCTATGAAGGTCTGGGTCTATCTCCTTCCAGGCAGATCTGCAATAAGAAATAGCAATCAATTCATGAACCTGCTTAGCATCAGGTAAGCTCATTGACAAAGCTCCAATATAAAATCGAAGCGCAAAGGAATCCGACCGATTAACACTCAAAAGCTTAGGCAAGACAAGGGCTACTATGTTTTTAGAGTCTTCGCTCTCCCCCAATAATGCGGCAAGAAAAACGGGTTCTGACTTCTGATTAAATAAATTTTTATAAAGAAATAGTTTTGCAAGGTTACTAACAATAACTTTATCACTAAAGTCCCCTGCTTTCAGTATAACAAGCAGTAAATCTATTTCCTCATCTGTCAAGTCGACATCCTTTCTGAAAATTGAAAGCAATGGAACCCGATAAGTAGGATCTTCAGGCTTTAAAAGGAAAGCCTTTAAATAAACCCTTTGTGCTTTAGAATCCTCACTCCCAACATATAAAAGGTAATCTGCAAATTGGAAAATAACGTTACGTCGTAAATACTTTCCTTTCTTAGGTAAAAAATATGCAGAATATGTGAAATCAAGGACCGCTTCGAATCGTTCTATTACTACATCTGATTTAACATCGGTAGAAATAGTTTTCAGACTATGTATGGCATTATGGAATCGTTGCTCGCCAACTAACCCATAAGCAATAAAACCTATAAAAAGAGAAATAAATAAAAGTATCCACTGAAGAATAGAGTCATTGAAAGAAGTGTTAGGTAACGCTATCTCGTGAAAAAAATAAAGCGCAAAAAACCCAAAAGTAAGCAAGAGAAGAAAAGACAGACCTATTCGAATAAAAATATATTTGAGGGCTTGGTATATCATTTTATAAAAAGTTTGTAGATATTTACTTAGGCTCTTGTTCCTTCGAAATATCATACGACTTAAGATCTCGAGGCAAAATAACTATCTCTTCCTTAAGAGCAACATTAGTTGATTCTAAAGATTGATCATCTACAAATGTTCCTGAGTGGATATCGACTTTTTCAAATTTAATTCCTTCGGGTATCGAAAACTTTATCTTATTTCTTCCTTTCAATGCCTTTTCCATAAAAAATGCCCAAATTGGGGCAGCGGCACTAGCTCCTGTCAATCCTTGTTTAAAGCGATTAATCATAGGCTTGTTATTATCATAACCGACCCAAACTGCTGTCGATATAGTCTTAGTAAACCCATTAAACCAAGCATCCTTAAAATCATTAGTAGTCCCTGTTTTTCCACCAGCAGGGTGTTTGAACCCCATCCGCCTAACAATTCTGCCGGTCCCTCCATCTATTACTCCTTGCATCATGTTTAATAGTGGGTAAATTGATTTAGGAGAATAATTCTGCACTCCATGATAAAAGTTTTCATACAAAGGATTACCCTTAAAGTCTTCAATACGTTCAATAAAATATGGCTCATTGTAAACACCCAAATTAGCAATCATACTATAAGCTGAAGCCATCTCAAGTGGCGAAACTCCTGAAGTTCCAAGGGCAAGTGAAAGGTTTCTACCAAGTGGACTGGTAATACCAAATTGTCTAGCTGTTTGAATAACTTTGTCTGGAGTCACATCCTGAATTAATTTAGCCGAAACAACATTGAGTGACCGCATCATTGCTTTTTTAAGAATTATATTACCCGCATATTCATTATTAAAATTTTTAGGCTTCCATAAGTCGTTGCCATGAATTTCTATGGTAATAGGTTCATCTTTAATTACAGATGCGGGATTATATCCATTGCGTTCCATTGCTGTTAAATAAACAAATGGTTTAAACGATGAACCTGGAAGTCGGTTATTTGAAACAGCCCGATTAAATTGACTATTGGAGTAACTACGACCACCAAGCATAGCTCGAATTGCACCACTTTGGTTTTCTATAGATACCATCGCCACTTGCAAAAATTCCTTTTTATCATCTGTTTTCATCTCATTTTCTAATGCTTGCAAATGAGACAATGCTGATTTTTGAGCAAAATTCTGCAGACGAGTATCTAAAGTAGTAAATACTTTAAGCCCACCAAAATGAACAAACTCTTTCCCATATTTTTTTTTCAGCTTAACTAAAACATAATCAATAAAATATCGATTAGGATTATCATCCTCTCTGGGCCTAGTCAATTCAAGTTCTGACGAAAGTGCGTTATTTTTCTCATCTAAAGAAATTAGGTTTTCATTAACCATTCGTTGCAGAACATATCCCGCTCTTGCCATCGCACGCTTGTAGTTTTTAAATGGGTTCGCATGATTCGGTGAATTAGGCAAGCCCGCCAAGAGAGCTCCCTGTAAAACAGTCAAGTCTTTTGCACTTTTTCTAAAATAAGTTTGTGAGGCTTCTTCTATCCCATAGGCCCCATTGCCAAAATAAATCTGGTTGCAATAAGTCTCAAGAATTTTATTCTTTGAGAACGTAGCTTCTAATTGAAAGGCTATTAAAAGTTCCTTGATTTTTCGTACCCAATTTCTTTCAAAAGAGAAAAATAGATTTTTCGAAAGTTGCTGAGTTATAGTACTTCCTCCTTGCAAAACTTTTCCTTCCCTAAGATTCATATAAAGCGCTCTCAGTAAACCTCGATGATCCAGGCCCTTATGAGAGTAATAGCTAGAGTCTTCTGCTGCTATAATAGCTCGTGTGAAATTTGGAGAAATATCTTCTAAAAGAACGGGATAACGCTTTCCTAAAACTTTAATCCTTTTCCCATCCACAGAATAAATTTCCGTAGACAGGCTAAGGTTTATTTTTCCTAGATCAAGAGGTAATTGAGGCAATTCTCGACTCAATAAAAAGTAAGATCCCAGTCCAACAAACACCAAAAGAAGAATCAAAACATAAAACCAAAAAGTAATACGCTCAACCAAATATCGAATCAAGGATTATCTCCAATAGGAGTTGCAAGCCCACTAAATTCTTCTCCCCATGCATCAAAACTTGTTTTTTCAATTTGAGACAATAAGTTATTAGCTATTTCTTTGGAAACAGGTATTAAAAGTACCCCCTTATAATAGTCAGTATCATACTCAATACC
>CAJJDL010000314.1 GCA_905182935.1 uncultured Nitrospinaceae bacterium
TCAACTCTATTTAGAGCCTTGGAAAAGGCACATAAATAACTATCTAAAGTAAGAATATAGTCTTATAAAAAAAATACTTTTAGTAACTTTACATTAAAAATCAACTTACCTTTATCCGCTCTAAAGTATATATACAGAACTAAGGTTTAATTTTTTTCTATACTCGCTCACATATTACTTTTATTTAATGAATTAGAAGTTTAAAATACTCCGGTTAACCTAGCTTTAGAGATAAGAAATCTCTGGAGTTTTTATGCTTATAAACTTGACTCCTAATTATATTTGGGGCAGTTATCATTGTCCCTCAATCAAACATATAAAAAATTAACTTAATTTGTAATTGAAAGGAAGTTAACTCATGGGGAACCTCGCTAATACTTGGGCTGGCTATGCTGTACTGTTTAGTTTTTTTCTAGCCTACACTCTGGTTATTTTTGAAGAAAAAATACACATGCGCAAATCAAAACCGGTTGTTTTGATCGGGTGCATCATGTGGGGAATAATTGGAATTTACGAAGCAATTTATGGCGGAGGTCATGAACATGAGCACTACATTAAAGCATTGATCGCAGAAATTGGAGAGCTTTTCTTTTTTCTATTAGTTGCGATGACTTACATTAATACACTCGATGAAAGAAACGTTTTTAAAAGCCTTCGTTGTTGGTTGCTGGGTAGAGGTTTTGGATTCCGTAAACTGTTCTGGGTAACTGGACTCATTACATTCTTTTTATCTCCACTGGCTGACAACCTAACAAGTGCACTCCTTATGTCCACTGTTGCATTGGCAGTGAGCAATGGTAATAGAGCGTTTATCGTTCCGGCATTTGTGAACATTATTGTGGCCGCCAACGCAGGCGGCGCGTGGAGTCCATTTGGTGATATCACCACTTTAATGGTATGGACAGCAGGCAAAGTTGAAACCCAGATGTTCGCTTATTTAATGGTTCCATCTATTGTTAACTGGATCATTCCCGCATTAATCATGTATCCTTTCGTCCCCAACGAATTTCCAAAAGCGGACGATGAAAAAATAGAATTTAAACAGGGAGCGAAAGTCACTATATTCTTAGGTATCTTCACAATAGCCACAGCAGTTAGTTTTCATCAGTTTCTTCACCTTCCTCCCTTTCTTGGGATGATGTTGGGACTTGGGCTCCTCATGATGCAAGGTTTTTATCTAAAACTATGGGGAGAGGAAAAACACCCTGACGGTATTGACGTTTCCGAAGATCGAAAAGGGAAAGATAGGTTTGATATATTTAAAAAAATAGCTAATGTGGAATTCGATACTCTCCTTTTCTTTTTTGGAGTACTCACAGCTGTAGGAGCACTTCAATATGCAGGATATCTTGCTATTGCTAGTGAAAGCATGTACGGGAACCTCGGCCCAACAATATCTAATACTATTGTTGGAGTGTTGTCTGCCATTGTTGATAACATACCTGTAATGTATGCGGTGCTCAAAATGGATCCAGTCATGGGGCTTGACCAGTGGCTTCTCATCACTCTTACTACTGGTACTGGCGGAAGTCTACTATCAGTCGGGTCTGCTGCTGGTGTAGCAGTTATGGGAGTTGATCGCAAAAACTATACATTTATATCACACTTAAAGTGGGTACCTGCTATAGCCCTCGGATACATTGCCAGCATTGTCGCATGGTGGTTTGTGACAATGGGCTTAAGATAACTTTTTCGATTCAAGGGAATAAAAGAACTTTGTTCCCTTGAATCATTTTGTAATTTTCATTATTTATAAAAACTAGTATTACTTTTTCACTGACAAAAGTATCTACAGTATGAAATCCAATCAAGAACTGATCAAACTAACAAACAAGCATGTTGCCCAAAATTATGGTCGATATCCTATAGGACTAGTTCGAGGAAAAGGAACATCCGTGTGGGACGCTTCGGGCAAAAAGTATATTGATTTTGTTGCCGGCCTCGCGGTTGACAACCTAGGACACTGTCCACCAACCGTCGTAAATGCTATTCGAAAACAAGCAGGAAAATTGTTACATGTTTCGAATTTGTACCATATCGAACCGCAGTCTCAATTAGCGGCAGAGCTTGCTCGCGTGAGCTTTGCGGATAAATTTTTTTTCTGTAATAGCGGGACTGAAGCGAACGAGGCTGCTATTAAATTAGCCAGGCGATGGTTTTACGATAACGGACAACCCAAACGTCATGAAATAATTACTATGAATGACTCATTTCATGGCCGAACCATGGCTTCCCTCTCCGCGACAGCACAAAAAAAAATTCATATCGGTTTCAAACCTTTACTCCCTGGTTTTAAATATATTCCATTCAATGATATTGCCGCCCTAAAAAAAAACCTCACAAAAAAAACATGCGCTGTACTGATTGAACCCATTCAAGGCGAAGGAGGAGTCAACCTGGCACAAGAAACTTATCTAAAAACCTTACGTAAAATCTGCAATGAAAAAGGAATCCTCTTAATTTTTGATGAGATCCAAACCGGTTTTGGAAGAACGGGTCGTTTGTTTGCCTATGAGAGATACAAAATAAAACCCGATATAATTACTTTGGCTAAGGCTCTCGGTGGAGGAATTGCAATAGGAGCGATGGGCAGCACCAACAAAATAATTAAATCATTTGCACCTGGAACTCATGGGGCAACATTTGGCGGAAATCCTCTAGCCTGTGCCGCCTCATTGGCCTCTCTAAAAACTCTTACTAAAAAAGGTTTTTTAAAAAAATCATCTACTACGGGAGACTACTTTCTTAAAAAATTATACCGTTTAAAAGATGATTTTTCTATAATACGAGAAGTACGCGGCGTTGGACTTATGCTTGCGATTGAACTTAATCAACCAGGTGCCGAGGTAGTAACGAAGTGTATGAAAGAAGGTCTTCTGATTAACTGCATTCAACAAAATACAATTCGTTTTTTACCACCGCTGATTATTACACGCAAGGAAATTAATTTTTTAATAAGAACTCTTTCAAAAATTTTTACCAAGATGGAACAATAAGTTTATTTAAAGGGATCTCAATTCAGTGAAAAAAGATTTTTTAAAATTAAGCGATCTAACTAAAGACGAAGCTCTTGATCTGATAAAGCAAGCTCTCGAGCTCAAACAATTTAAAGCAAATAAAACTGCTCACAGACCGCTAGAAGGAAAAACACTGGGTATGATTTTTAACAAAAATTCTACCCGAACTAGAATTTCTTTTGAAGTCGGCATGTTCGAACTAGGTGGCCACTCACTATTTTTGACTCCCGACCAAATGCAGCTAGGTCGCGGAGAAACCATAGCAGACTCCGCACGTGTTCTTTCGCGTTATCTAGATGGTATTTTAATTCGCACTTTTGATTTCAAGGAAGTAGAAGAATTGGCTAAGCATGCCAGTATCCCTGTCATCAATGGATTGACAGACCTAAACCACCCCATTCAAGTACTGTCGGATCTTCTTACTATTCACGAAAAACTTGGCCGCCTCGATGGAATTAAAATCGCTTATGTTGGAGATGGGAACAATGTCGCATACTCTTGGATTACCGCAGCAACAATGTTTAACCTAAGACTTTCAGTTGGTTGCCCTGCTTCATGTAAACCAGAACTGCCAAAAGAAATTTCCATTCCCGACTCCATAGAAATCACAGAAGACCCTGCTACTGCAGTTAAGGATGCAGACGTAATTTACACCGATGTTTGGATTAGTATGGGAGAGGAAGAGACTGAGGAGAAAGTCTCATTATTAAAGCCATACCAAGTCAATCAGTCACTAGTTGATATTGCTAAAAAAGATGTCTTAGTCATGCACTGCCTACCAGCACATAGAGAAATGGAAATTACTTCCGAGGTTTTAGAAGGAAAAAATTCTATCGTATTCGATCAGGCAGAGAATCGCCTCCACATGCAAAAAGCCCTGCTAAAAAAATTATTATCTTAGTTTAAACAATGACCTGTTTTAATCAAACCATATTGTCCTCCAAATAGGTTTGTAATAATTAAAGAATGATTGAATTTAAAGTTATAAAAAAACATAGCCATTCTGCAGCACGTCTTGGAAGACTTATGACCCCGCATGGTGAAATTCAGACTCCAGCCTTTATGCCTGTTGGGACTCAAGGGACTGTTAAAGCGCTTTCTCCTGAAGATGTTATTCAATCTGGTGCGGATATTATTCTTGGCAATACTTACCACCTCTATCTGCGACCGGGGCATGAAATTATAAAATCCCTAGGCGGACTTCACCGCTTCATGAACTGGGACAAGCCTATCCTTACTGATAGTGGCGGTTTTCAAGTTTTTAGTTTAAAGGCTCTCGCTAAGATAACTGAAGAGGGTGTTACTTTTAAGTCTCATATTGACGGCTCCACTCATTTTATTTCTCCTGAACTTTCTATGGAAATTCAGGAAGCGTTGGGATCAGATATCGCTATGACTTTCGATGAGCCAACCCCCTATCCTTCTGATCACAGCACTACTGAAAAATCTTTAAAACTATCCACTCGTTGGGCCAGCCGTTGTAAAGAAGCACACCAATTAGAAAATCAATCTCTATTCGGGATTATTCAGGGAGGAATGCATAAAGACCTTCGCTGTCAAAGTATTAAAGAGATTACCGAGATTGGTTTCCCTGGTTACGCTATTGGGGGCCTGAGTGTGGGAGAGGAAAAGAACATTATGTGCGATATTGCTGCACACACAGCAGAATATTTACCCACAAATAAACCTCGCTATCTAATGGGCGTAGGAACACCAGAGGACCTGAGGCAATGCAGTAGTATGGGAATAGATATGTTTGATTGCGTTATGCCGAGTAGAAATGCTAGAAATGGTTCCCTTTTTACTAGCCAAGGTAAAATTAATATCCGTAATCTGCAATATAAAGCTGATGATAGTCCGCTTGATCCAGAATGTGATTGCTATACCTGTAAAAATTATTCTCGTGCCTACCTGAGACATTTATGCATCGCTGATGAGATTTTTGTAATGAGACTCAACACTCTTCACAATATAACTTTTTACCAGAAACGAATGGAGAGTATCCGCAAAGCCATAATAGAAGATAAACCCTTTTAAAAAATTCAAACTTCCTCTTCCATAATTCCACGAATCTTAAATTCATTAATGAGATAACCTGACCGTCGAGGGATTGAAGACTCAACAACTGCCTTTAAAACTTCTATTCTCTCTGGGTTAAGAATTTCTAACATACGATTAAATATTTTCTCTGGAAAATAAAGAGTTAGGTTGAGCTTAGCTTGTTGGTATACAAATTTATATCCTGAACGCATTGGATTATTCTGGATAGGAACATACTGGACATGTCCCTCCCGCATAAACAGCGTCATCTCAGCCCATTCTGGCCCAGCTTTTAAGAGGTTCTGTCTTACATTAGAGAGAAGAATGCTCTGTTCAGGTAATTCGTAGGTATAACTTGGCATATGTTTAATTATTTTAAATACTAAATAAAGTCAGCTACTACGCACCGCTCGGATAGCCATAAACAATGGCACTTCTTTTCTAGCTCGATTTTCCGCACGCGATCGTTTGCCTGGTGCACTCTCTTTATTCGACATCCATTCTTCCAGAGAATCGACACAAAGACCCGCTTTAAGTAATGCTGAAAAATAGTTTTGCAGCGGACGATGATAGGTCATAGTGAAATTAACCTTATCAATAAATGGTGGGGTCAGTATCGGAATTTTCATTTCATTAGCGTAACGATCGATCCTCCTATATTCCATTTTTTTATCATCGTCCCAACCCCAATGAGTTTGTCGAGGTATGCGAAAACACGGGTGAGTGAGGACCATTACAAATTTCCCTTTTGGCTTAAGCCACCTTGCAATATTTTTGAAGACAGGTTCAATATTTTCCATATTTTGTACTGCAAGAAGGCATGCGATACCATCAAACTCTTGGTCTTTAAGGAGTGTCGCATCACTCGCATCGCCTAAATGATATGGAATGGTCTTTATCGAACGAGAACGCGCCATGCGTAATAGTTCTTCGGACGAATCCAACCCTTCTGGTTTAATTCTTTTTTCTAATAAATACCGAGAGAATACCCCTTGCCCACATGCTAAATCAAGAACACGTCTTCCAGATTTCAAATCAAGCATTTTAAATACACCAGGCATCACGATAGTTTGATGATAATCAGAACCACTCATACCCACCAAAGAGTCATACCAACGTGAAGCTTGATCCCATAGGGTCTGCTTACTTCCACCCGACATTCGTGAAATATTTACTGGCTTTCGTATATTGCGACGATAAGGTATTTTTTTTTTCAAAACCTATCCTTATAAATCTTATATTTTTAATTAAATAGTACTGTTATTTTATCTAACTTCTCTTAAACATTTATAGGAATTTCTTTTTTAATAGACACTGTATTTTTAGTAACCCTACAATTATATCCATATAGTTCTACGCTAGCTCGCTTGGCTTTTCTTAACCATTCACCGAACAAAGGATCTATTTTGTCATTTGTAGTAATGGACCTAGCATCAGATCTTTGTGAAACAAAAATCACTGCAGTCCGAAATCCTTTTTTTCTAAGGTCTATAAGACCTTTTAGGTGTTTAACGCCTCGTTCAGTTGGTGCATCAGGGAATTTACCCTCGCCATTTTCTACCAGACTAACTGATTTAACCTCTAAAAACATTCTATCAACTAAAAAATCTAGCCTAAAATCAAATCGGCTCTCTCCACATTTAACTTCTCTTTGAAAATTTTTGTACCCACTCAAACAACTTAGTTTATTCCCAGCCAATTCATTTTCAATCAGTCTGTTTGCAAAAACAGGGTAGACCGAAACCCATATCGAGCCATGACGAACTAAAACTAAACTGTAGTCAGTTTTTCGTTTTGGACCAGGATTGTAGACTAGCCGAACCTGACGACCAGGTATCATTAAACCAGGGAGTCTACCAGGATCAGGAACATGGGCTTGAATTTCTTGCCCCTCTATTTGCACATGAGCCAGATATCGATTAGGTCTATCTAAAAATATACCATCGACTATTTGTTCACCAAGTAACATGTAAAATAAAAATTAGTGCCGTGTACATCGGAAGGTTTTGGGTTGCTTAATGCTGATCGTTACCTTTTCCTGCATCGAGGTTAATGGTCTTTTCTACCATTAAAACTGACCCGACAGATGGGGCCACTCTATCAATAAAAATTTTTGGATAAAGCCCTATAAAAACAACCAAGATGCATGCTGGTAGAAGAAGGCCAAACTCTTTAGAGTTGATATCGGAAAGGTCTTCTGGAATTTTTTCATTTTTTTCCTGCATAGCACCTTGAAACATATAAAGCATATATATGGCGGCAAAAA
>CAJJDL010000315.1 GCA_905182935.1 uncultured Nitrospinaceae bacterium
TCTATTTTCTAAACGATAAAACTAATTAATGATTTATGCCCTTAATATCAAATTTTGCAAGGACGACATTCAGTTTGCGCCAATTATTCAGCCACTGCCATCAAAAAACATAATCTGCCGTTTGTAAGGTGATTCACTAAAATTTATCTAAAGTCTCCTCCGGTCGATGGAGCCGCAAATAAAATGTGTGCAAAGCTATTAGCCAAAAAATTGGCATTAGTCTTTCCAAAATAATTATAACTAAAGTACAAAAAGGTAGAAATGAAATTTTACGTATTAAAGGAATTACTGAATTAAAATTTTTAAAAAATTACCCCAGTCTAATTAAACTGTCCCTTAAAAAAATAAAGCCTGAAGTAAAATTTATTTATTAAAAACGATTAACATCATTTAAACAGGACTTCCTTAATGATAAAAACAGTTGAATACTTGGATGGTATCGTCCGAATGATTGACCAGACACGCCTTCCATTAGAAGAAGTTTTCGTAGATTGCGCAACTATCAATGATGTAGCTAATGCAATCAAGACGATGGTTGTTAGAGGTGCTCCTGCTATAGGAGTATCTGCTGCTATGGGTGTAAGTCTAGGAGCAGAGTCAATTCAAGCAGACAGATTCGAATCATTTTATTCTGAATTAGAAAAAAAATGTTTACCACTTGCAAAATCTCGTCCGACAGCCGTCAACTTAGCATGGGGTATTGAAAGGATGAAACGCGTCGCACGTGAATCAAAGTCTCTAACCATTCCCGAACTAAAGAAAAGGCTTAAGCAAGAAGCAATTAATATTTGCAAAGAGGATATTGAGTGCAATATGGCTATGGGAAACTTTGGCCAAACTTTAATTAAAGATGGTAGTACCGTTCTTACCCATTGCAATGCAGGCGCGCTTGCAACAGCAGGTTTTGGCACAGCTCTAGGAGTTATACGTGCTGCCGTTAATGCCGGGAAAAAGATTGATGTCCTTGCCGACGAAACACGACCATTTTTACAAGGTGCCCGTTTAACAGTATGGGAATTAATGCAGGATAATATTCCGGTCAAACTGATTACCGATAATATGAGCGGATTTTTCATGAGAAACAAACAAGTTGATGCTGTTGTAGTCGGAGCTGATAGAATAGCTAGCAATGGAGACGTTGCAAATAAGATTGGAACTTATATGGTTGCGGTGATGGCCCAAAAACATAACATCCCATTTTATGTTGCTGCTCCGATTTCGACACTAGACTTATCCTTAAGTTCCGGTGATGAAATTCCTATTGAGCAACGATCTGGAGATGAAGTCGCTTGCCTAAATAATAAACGCATTACACCAGAGGGAGCAAAGATTGCTCATCCAGCTTTTGACATAACACCAAATGATTTAGTTACTGCAATAATCACAGATAGAGGTATCGCTCAGCAATCGTATTCAACTTCACTTAAAAAACTCGCTGAGCAATAAAGTTATTTTTATTATTTTCTACAAAACATAAACCACAAAAGAACAATCAAATGAAAGCGATGGTGCTAGCTGCTGGTTTTGGCATGAGGCTTCAACCTTTAACCCGTATTTTACCAAAACCGATGTTCCCGGTTCTTGGCAGGCCTCTATTATCTCATACGTTTGACCTTCTTCAGTCTGCAAGTATCGACGATATTGCAGTCAATATTCACCACCTTCCTAATTCCATAATCAATTATTTTGAAAAAGAAAACCCCCCTCCCTTTAATCTCCATCTTTCAACTGAAAAAAAAATTCTTGGAACCGCAGGTGGCATAAAAAAAATGCAGGGTTTTCTTGAGGACGGACCTTTTATAACTATAAACAGTGATATCATTACAGATCTTGAAATTAATAAGGTTATTAATTTTCACAAAAATAATAATTCAAAGTTAACATTAGTGGTTCGTCAAGATATATCCCCGGAACAGTATGACTCAATCGAAATTTGTAAAAATGGACGTATTGCCCATTTTATCGGGGCATCCTCTATGAACATTCCAAAAAAAACCACTAGAGTTATGTTTACGGGGATACAAATTATGGAACCTGATATTTTTGAACGCATTCCTGAAGGTCAGTTTTGCGGAACAACAGAAGATATATTTCCACAAATGATTCAAGATGACGTTCCAATTTATGGATACCTCCATGAAGGATATTGGAAAGATATGGGAAACCGCGAAAGTTACCTACAAGTTAATACCGATGCTCTTAATAAAATAATTACGCTAAAGGAAGCATCTACATACCAATCTAACAACCCATCTATTATTCCTCCAGCATTAGTTGGTCCTAATTGCTGTATTTCAAAAGACTCGAAAATAGGACCTCACTCGGTTATTGGGCCAAACTGTATAATAGAAAGTGGCGCGGTAATTGAAAATAGTATTTTATGGGGAGGAGTCACTGTTGGTGCAGGTACTACCATCAAGCGTTCTGTAATTGCTCAAAATAAAACTATTGGTGGCGGTGCAAATATCGACGACCAATCTATAATCTAATTAAAAAAACCCGCAAAGAAACCAAAGGGCTCTAAGCGGATTTTTAGTGTACTAGACAAAAATTAATTATAAAGTTTTATGATTTTTAAGTTTCATAAACGCAGCTTCGACTGTACCACTCTCAGCATTTATAATTCGACGGTACTCAGGTAAGTCAAAACTACCCACCTGCGTAAATGTATCAGTATAACTTTCTACATCTTTAATCGACCCATCTTCAGGATTGAAATAATATACAGTGTACTTATGAGTAAGAAACTTACCCTCAGAATTCTTTACACTTTCTTCCACATTAATAGTAAAAGACATGCGAGGCGTCTTACGATTGATCTGCTGAATTCTTCCATCTTTAATGCGATAAAAAGATTTCATTCCATCGCCACCCATAGTTACTGCTCTGCCTTGTGGGTGTGA
>CAJJDL010000316.1 GCA_905182935.1 uncultured Nitrospinaceae bacterium
GCGCGACCTTACTCTTAACAGTACTTAATGTTATGATTTCATTGTTAACCTTAGCAACAACTCTATCAACTATTGATCCAAATACGGGTACAGCAAGAACCAAAGCTTGAATAATTGCAGCTAAAAAAAAGATTGTTTTATAGATTGATTTTAGAGGTAACATTATTAACTATTTTTATTTTTGATTTATCTTTCAACTTCAGCAACCACCTATTAAATGATTTAGCCTGCTTATCCCTTAATAAATTGTTATATATTTTGTTTTTTGATTCGTTAAAATCCATCTGCCTAGCTGGTTTCTTCTCAACAACGATAAAAACGTGGTACCCATAAGGGGTTTTTATTATCTCACTGACTTGATTGATTTTTAGATTAAAAATACTATCAAAATCTTCTGGCATTTGACCAGTAGAAAAATAACCAAGATCACCTCCAGTAACACCCCCAGGATCCAGGGAATAAATTTTGGCCAACTCAGAAAAATCATTTTTATTTAATTTTATTTTTTTGTATAGCACCAGTGCCTCACCTTCTGTAGCAACCATGATATGTCGAGCCCGAATCTCTTGTTCTTTTTTAAATTCTTTTTGATGGTTATCATAATATTCAATTACAAGCTCATCGCTTATTTTTACCTCGCCAGCATGATTATTTCTAATCAACTTTCCGATTATTAGATTATTTTTAAACTTCGCCTCCCACTGCTTTGGGGCAATACCTCTAATTTCCATATTCTCATAAAACGAATTACTCTCATAACCACTCATTACCAAAAGCAAAGCCTCTTTATATTCTTTATGAGAAACAGAAATATTCCTAGCAGCAGCCTCCATAATCAACAATCTATTACGAATAGTCCGATTTAAACCGTTTAGTTTTAACTGAAGCGTCTCCTCATAAGAAAGGTCATTTTTATTTTTTATCCGGAACTGACTAATTAAAAATCGAATTTCTGTTCTAACTTCACTTGCAACGATGTCACTACCATTAACTACAGCAACTAAAGTATTATCAGAAATTTCCTCAACCGTTCCATTACGTGAACAAGCAAACAATAAAAATAAAAAAAACATACTAGTAATAGTAAATAATTTATTCATCTTAATTATGTATTATTAAATTAAACCAATAATTTTCTTTAAATAATCATTTATTACCAACAAGTCATTGGCCCAGTTTTTTCGATTTAACTTAATTCCTAAACAGAACTCTGATAAAAAGCGCATCCTCTTATCCACTAACATGATAAGCTTCTCAGGAGATACTGGTGTCGATGAAACCATATTAATACGTGCTTCATTTTCAACAATACACACTTTACTAATATGTAATTGCTTACAAAGAACTTTTACCTGTACCAATTCCATTAATTTATCAATTGGAGTTGAAAAAACACCATAGCGATCTATCAACTCATTTTTTATAGCCGAGCAATCATCCAATGTGTCTAACAGTTGTAGTCGTCGATAAACATCCAGCCTTTGATTTAAATCTGCAATGTAATCTTTCGGTATATAGCCCTTTATCTGTAAATTAATTTCTGGTTCAATAAAGTTATTTCCAACTTTCTCACCTTTTATATTTTTAACGGTATCTTCCATTAATTTTGTGTAAAGATCAAACCCAATGGAAGCAATGTGCCCTGATTGATTATGCCCAAGCATATTCCCGATACCCCTAATTTCCATATCACGAGCTGCCAATTGAAACCCTGCCCCCAATTCGCTCAATTCTTCTATTGCAATAAGTCTTTCTTTTGCATCTGAATTAACTGCCAGAGCCCCCGGAATAAGAAGATATGCATAGGCCTGGTGCTTATAGCGACCAACCCTACCTCTTAATTGATAAAGTTGTGCTAATCCAAACTGGTCTGCCCTATTTATAATTATTGTATTAGCTGAAGGAATATCGAGCCCAGACTCTATTATTGTTGTACAGAGAAGCACATCAATTTTTTTGGTAACAAATTTTCCCATTACTTCTTCTAATTGATGCTCAGGTAACTGGCCATGCCCAATTCCAATAGTTACCCCAGGAACAATTTTCTGAATCATCTCCTTAACAGAATTGATACTTTTAATTTTATTATGAACAAAATATATTTGCCCTCCACGATCAAGTTCTTTTAAAATAGCTTCACGAATAATTTTTTCATCAAATTTATGGATATATGTTTTAATAGCGCGTCGATCGACTGGCGGACTTTCAATAACACTTAAATCCCTAACACCCATCAATGAAAAGTGCAGAGTTCTTGGAATAGGAGTAGCTGTCAGAGTTAAGATATCAACTTTATTTCTAATTTTTTTCATTGCCTCTTTGTGTTTGACTCCAAAACGTTGCTCTTCATCAATAATAATTAATCCAAGTTGAGCAAAGTCGACATCCTTGGAAAGTAATCGATGGGTTCCTATAATGATATCCACTGCTCCAGATTTAACATTTTTCAATATCTGTTTTTGCTCCCTTGGACTTTTAAACCGATTGACCATATCTATATTTACTGCATAATTCTTAAATCGCTCACTGAATGTCAAAAGATGCTGTTGAGCTAAAACTGTGGTTGGCACCAAGACGGCAACTTGTTTTTTATCTAAAACCACTTTAAAAGCTGCTCTCATTGCCACTTCTGTCTTCCCATAACCAACATCACCACAAATCAACCTATCCATCGTCTTACTACTCTCTAAGTCTTCCATAGTTTCATCTATGGCTTTTAATTGATCTTCTGTTTCTTCAAAACCAAAAGAATCAGAAAACTCCTGCATCAATATTGGGTTAGTAGAATAACTTGTTCCTACAGCAACCTCTCGAGATGCATAAAGTTTTAATAGGTCTTCTGCCATCTCACGAATTGATTCTTTAATTTTACTTTTCTGTCGACGCCAACTAACACTACCTAATTTATTTAATATTGGTACGGCACTTCCCGAACCAATATATTTTTGAATGTAAGACAAACCATCCATCGGAATATAAAGTTTTTCGTCATCTGCATAGGAAATATTTAAAAACTCTCCACAGCCATCACCTATTTCCAATTCGCGTGTCCCCATATACCTACCTATTCCATAATCTACATGAACTAAATAATCACCAGGTTTTAAATCTTTAAATCCCCTTTGAAAAATTTGTGACTTCGATTTCCTTCGATAACGATATCTCTGAGTACGCCCAAATACTTCATGCTCTGCAACAAACACAAGATTCAACTCAGAAGAATTAAATCCAGTACTAATATAACCTCTATCAACATCCAGACTTAAGTTATATTCATTAAGTAATTCATGAATTCGCTTTACTTGGCCTTTTGTTGATGCGACTAAAATAACTTTGCGACTTTCTTTTTTCCATTTATTTATATTTTCAACTAAAACATTAAACTTTCCATTGAAATTTGGATTTTGTAAAAAGTCAAAACGAATAACATTCAAATCACTATCAATGTTTAACTTTTTTACGATAATTATATTCTTATTATCTAAGTATTTTTTAATCTCACTTGAATCTAAATAAAACCGACTTACTGGAGTTGCTAAGTCACCTCTACCCTGAGTAACATTAAACCCCTCATTAACCGTTCTCTCAAAATTGATAATACTAGAATTGATTTCACCTTCATCGTCTAATACAATTAATGTTTCTTTAGAAAGGTAATCAAATAAAGTTTCACGGCAACTATAAAAAAATGGCGCCAAAATCTCCATGCCTGGAAAATTTTTCAGATGATGAATTTTATCATTTAATTCTTTTAATCTAGCTGGGTCAACATTATGTTCCTTAGCTAAGATTGCAATTTCATCCAATCCATTACCTTTTTGAATCTCATTAGGAGACACTTCTCTCACAGGAAGAACCTCTACTCGATCAATAACATTTAATGACACCTGACTATTAACATCAAATTCACGGAGTGATTCAATTGTATTATCATAAAACTCAATCCTAATTGGATTGTTTGATGCTGGAGGATACACATCCACAATATCCCCTCTAATACTAACCTCACCACGATTTTGAACCATTGGAACACGAACAAATCCATTATCAAACAAACAAGTTTCCAAATATTCCCTTTCTAAAGATTCTCCCTTAGCAAAAGAAAAAACTTGATCACTTAAATCTATTTGAGGAATAACACATTGCATAAATGCATCTACTGGAACAACTAATAATGAAATTTTATTACTCTTAACTAAGTTAAGAACCTCCAACCTTTCTCCCATGATCCCCAATGAAGGAGAAAGACTTTCATAAGGCAAAATATCCCATGAAGGATAAAATCTTAAATTATTATCAAGACTATAGAATTTAAAAAAATACTTTAGGTCACCAATAAGCTTTTCACCAGTGGCTTGGTTGGAAGTCAAAACAACAATTGGATTACTACGACTCTTAACCAAATGGGCAAGAAATAACGAAATAGATGAACCCTTTAGTCCTTCTACGTCAATCCTTGAAATATTTTTTTCAAGCTGGTGTATGACTTCCTTAACACCCTTTTCTAAAGGGAACGAAATGACTTCATCAGCTAATGGAGGACGGTTCATAAAATTATCAATCAGGAGGGGATTGGGCCATCAGACTTCTTAGTAACTAATTTTTCCCATTTAGGTACACCTTTTGGCTTAAAATTAACACAAACAATAAAAGTTGGTCCTTGATAAAAATTCAACTTAAACCAACCTCCACCAAAGCGATCGAATAAATATTTTTCAGGACAATTTCGAAACCCATCAACTTCTTCCTTGGTAAACCTAGCAATTTCATAAAATTGAATAGACACACCTTCATTTACACCAACAAGCAAAATACTATTAGTCTGATTATAAATTTCTTCAAACCGCTGATCCATTTCACTTTTAGTAGGATCACATTTCAATTTTCGACGTAACTTAGGTTTGTAATAATCTCGAAATGCATTTTTAATCCACAAAATATTATTTCCCCTAAATAAATTATTTACTGCCGATTAATGATTTTATGATACCAGACCAATAAAACTAATTACAAACTAATCAAGAGTTGCATTTAAGTACAACCAAAAAGGGGGCAATTTCTTTAAATATAAAATAATGCTATTGTGAATTTTA
>CAJJDL010000317.1 GCA_905182935.1 uncultured Nitrospinaceae bacterium
ATTGACTAAGATCTATAGTTATATATAGATTTATACTTTCTTGAACCCATCTTGCGATAACTTATTTATTTGTGGCTGCGGCTTTATGTGCACCTTTCTAGTTTTAGAAGCCAACACTTTCTTTTCGGAAAAACAACAAGAATCCTTTATAGCAAAAGGGTTTTTCTATATTTTTGTTTAACTGGAGTTAAGGTTTAGTTTGGTGTTTATTAGAAGTTGACTATGGGTTTTGATTTTATTAAACGTTAGGGAAATTAAAAATCTTCTCAACTACTTAAAGTCACCTCATTCAGGCAATAGTAAATACATGTAACTATATTAATTTCAATTACTTATGATTTCAAGAGTTAAGTTATTGGTAAAACTGATTAACCTTTAGTTGCCTAAAGGCATGAGTTGTTTAAAGGGGAATGGCAGAGGAAAACCTAATTGTATAAAAGTATTTAGGTTTTATTTTTTTAATCCTTTCTTGATGACGGTCTTTAGTTTAATAAATTCAGTGTTCATATCGTCAAGATTCTCGGCTAACTTTGTAAGTAACTGTTTTTGAAATTTCATTTGAATTGACTTATCAAAGCTTTCTAAAATTTCTTTTGTTATTTTTAGGACTGCGACCTCATTTGATGAAGCCCGAGCAGTAACATTTCTAGGCCGATCGGTGATTAAAGATATTTCTCCAAATATAGAACCGATATCTAATTCTTTAACTACGATTTCTTCTGAATCAGTGAGAGAGATTCGGCTTTTATCAATATTGCTATTAACTTCTTTGGAAAGTTTTATTTTTCCTTGCAAAATAATGAATAACCAAGATTCAATAGCGCCCTGTTTTATAATGATTTCCCCGGCGCTATATTTTTCGAATAGTCCTTTGGAGTTTATAAGGCAAGATTTTTCATCTTCAGAAAAATGTTCGAAAAAAGGTAAACCTTTAATGAAGTCAAGTATAGAAATTTTTTCCAATTTTAATCCTTTGCGAAGAATCTATTCGAAATAGTCTTTAAGTTTTTTTTAATAAAAATATATACTACTTTATTTTTAGATGAATTTGTTGGGTTTTTGAAAGGCAGACCTATAGTATGTTTGGATTAAGAAGGTTAATTTTTTTGATGTAATTAATCTGGTTTCATTTTATTATAATTATTTATGTTATTAAATACTTTTAACTTTAAATTTTTATGAGCGCCCATAAACTACTAAATGAATTATTAGGGTATCTCCCTTTACGTGCTTATGCGCGTGGAGCTGTATTGACACTGCTCCGTGAAATGGGGTTTTCTGTTAAAAATAAGACTCCACTTACTGTAATTGATATTTTCCGCGATGATGATTCGGGTGAATTAGTTTGCAAGCTTACTCCTGATGGAACAGGAGAGTTTACCGCAGCTCTATCCAATCTAAAACTAGATATCACACATCCTCTTTACAGAAAAGTTAAGGACTATCAAGCGGAGGTTTCAGAGGCACTTGGAAAACAGGACTTAGAGGATTCACGACAGGCCCAAATTGATCAAGATGATCGTGGCGCATTTCGAGTAGGAGACCTTTATAAAAAGGGTTAAAGAATTATAGTTGGAATGAGTTTAAATTAAATCGTTATAATTATTTGGAAGATATTTAATTATTCCTTTTCTGAATTTATAAATTTTTTCAGAAAAGGAAACATTGCACCCCGTTTCTCTATCATTTCTTCTCGAGATTTTTTAACAACTCCTTCATCAATAAGAGTTATATTTCTCTCTTCAGCGAACCTTTCAATTCCTTTGACAACCATTCCTCTAGCAAATGATGGAATGCGTTCTAATCTCTGTTGCGCCTCAGGTGTCCAAGTAGCATGAAACTCAACTTCAAGTCCTAACGTATCTTCTATTTTTAGAGTAATTTCTTTGCCGCCATATTTACCAGGTTCATAATCACAAGATGGATCTTCTGCCATATAATTTCCGGTTTCCGCAAAGGCCCGTGCACGACAACCAGAGCACATTGAAGAAAATTCACAAGTCCCGCACTTTCCTTCCAGCTTTTTGCGATCGCGTAACTCTATCATCAACGGGGCATTATCCCAAAGATCTTTGAATGAAGATGTTTTTAGATTGCCAATGGATTCTTCAATAAAAGGGCAAGGCGTCATATTTCCTTCTGGGGAAATTCTACTATAGTGTGTTCCTGCTGGGCATCCCCCTGAATAAGTACGTGTGTATACTGAATCGGGGTCATTTTCATAGACAACTCGTTTATATTGTGGAGCACACTTGGAGTTAATCATAAGGCGTCCCTTGTATTTCATTTGCTCCTCATAGAGCATTTTGAGAGCTTCTTCATACGCCTCATTAGAAATATCGGTGTTTCCTTGACCTCGTCCTGTGCACACTAAAAAATATAGATTGAAAGCAATTGCGCCTATTTTTTCGGTGAATGCGACCACATCCGGGATTTCTTTGTAATTCATGTCTGAGACTGACATTTGTATGAGAAAATCGACGCCTACTTCATTAAGTATTTTAAAGGCTTCCATCGAATGCTCCCAAGCTCCTTCTACCCCTCGAAATTTATTATGCTTTACTGCATCCATAGAATCGAGACTTATTCCTACTCCATGTGCTCCGGCATCTTTGATTTTTTGAGCATTTACTTTGTTTATGAGAGTGCCATTAGTACCGAGAACAACCATAAATTTTTTATCTGCTGCATAGCGGATGAGTTCGTATATATCGGGACGTAATAATGGCTCACCACCTGTAAGGATAAGAAAAGCGTTGGGGTTAACTTCAGCGATTTGGTCGACAACTCGTTTGCATTGCTCTGTGTCCAATTCATCAGTGCGGAACCCTCCACGAAAATCGGCGTCAAGATAGCAGTGGTCGCAGTTTAAATTACAACGTTTTGTAAGATTCCAGGATATAGAATAAGCTCGAAAATCCATTTTTTCTGGATTTATTTTTAGAGAATCAGAGGTTGTGTCCATTTTTTTATTCAGGCCTTTTTATTTCTTTAATAATATTTTTATTATTTATTTGTTTGATGCTAAGTTTTTTATTTCGTCGATTGGTGTTTCTAACAATTATGTCTTTTTTGCTCTTACCATGTTTAGAGAAAACAATAATTTGTTTTTTCTGTTCTTTGACAACATTGCCAATGGTGAAATCTAGTTTTGTTAGATAGTTTTCGAGTGAAGGACCGTGATCGCTTTGTCCAGATTTATGTGGGTGCGCACTAGCAGTTCCCCAAAACAGGAAAAGTAAGTAAGGAATTAAAATGCAATAAGCAAATAACTTCATTTATAAAACCTTTCTATTTAAAAAATTATTAAATATTTTTATATAAAGATTTACCTAACCAGTCAATGCTGAGTAAGCAAACAATTTTATTGTATAATATTGTTCCTCTTATATCATAAGAACTTTTAGTCAACAATTATTTCTAGCCCTTAAATAGGCTTTTATGACAAATTTGATCAAATATGCTTCGTTAAGGGGGGAAAGGTTGTGTTTTTTTAGCCTCTTAATGATTTTGTTTATTTTGGTGTCTTGTAATAGTCAAACGATTAAATATGTGTCTATTAAAAGTCAAAAAACTACAGCCCCACCTGCAATATTTTTAAACGGTTCAATAATTAATTCATTAAATAAAAAATGGATTTTTAGTTTTTACTTTGACCGAAGTATGAAGTACAAAAACAGTCTATTTGAAGTTGCTTCTCTTACCAGTTTATTGAATAAATATAATTTAAATGAAGAAGTGAACTCGATTCTTCTTTTATGCGCCGATGATTACCAAGGGATAATTTCTTTTGATGATATTAAGCGCTATGATCTGCAACTCGCACTTCGAATTAAGTTATCTAAAGAACAAGCTCAGCCAGATTGGCTCCAGCCTCTACTCATCATAGTACCAAATAATGTAAAGCCACCACTTCTTGAGCGTTTTTTAACGGCTAATATTAAGGAATTAAGGTTTGTAAGTTTACCTAATTATTATGCTCCTATTGAATCACTCAAATTGACTAGTGATGTTTCAAAAGCAGGACTTAAAACCTTCAAAGATAACTGTATTTTCTGTCATTCGATAAATAATGTAGGTGGCAATAAAGGGGGTTCTTTGGTAGATAAATATGCGTTATCTTTAGATCGAGAAAAACAGAGGTTTACTGAAGTATTTTTAAAAAAACACGGTATCGATAATGAGGAAAAGCAAAATACAAAACAATTTTTGACGAATAACAGTTTAGATGCGGTATTGAAATTTTTACAAGATATTACAATAAAATAATATAATTGTTTGAGGTTTATAAATACCTACCTTTATTCTTTAATTAAAATTCGCAACTTGACAGGCAATTCGTGCGTGATATCGTTAATAAAACAATCTTTGGGTTGTTTTTGTGACCTTTGATTTTAGTTTAACTTTTAAGATTTTTTGGGATTTATTATTATGTCTCTAGGGGTTGTTTTATTTTTTGCCATTGGTACTTTTGCTGAAATGTATTTACTCACTATTGTGAGTGCGAGTATTAGCGTTATCAATACACTATCATTAATTATGTTTACATTTTTAATAGGTAATATTATTAACCGAAGTTGGGGTAAAGAGTATTTTGATAAAATGCAATGGCATTTGAGATCGCGAAGTGTGCCAGGAGATGATGTCCTTAATGGGTCGGTGTTGGCCTTATCCGGAATGTTTCTTATTACCCCAGGTGTGATTACTGATATAATAGGTATTTTGATAGTTCTTCCATTTACTCGTTTTATTTTTAAAGATATTACTGAAAGTATCGTTAAAAAGAAAATTAGTAATGGAGAGCTACATTATTTTTTTAAGGATTGACTCTTTATAAGTTGTGAGAATATTTCCTATGCTTTTATCTCCTCCTCGCAATTTACGGCCAGAATTACTTGATTTAGATGAGGCTCCGTTTGAAGAAGTTCGCGATAGCCTTGAAGATGTTCGTAGGGTTAATAAGTATCTTAGCGGGTACAAAGTTCTTCTATATTACGTTAACTATTTTTTGGGTAAGTATCACTCGAATGAAGTATTTACGATACTTGACCTTGCAACCGGGTCCGCAGACCAACCAATTGCAGTAGTTGATATGGCCCGCAAGCAAAATGTCAAAATAAAGATCGTTGCATTAGATATTAATTCCAAGATGTTGAATTATGCCTTTGAAGAAACATTAGCTTATCCGGAGATCCGTTTGGTGCAGGGAGATATTCATTCCCCCCCATTTAGAGAAAATAGTTTCGATTTGGTAATAAACTCGTTATCATTGCACCATTTTTCAAAAAATCAGGCAGTCAATATTATACGGATAGCAAACTTAATAGCGCGACATGGTTTTATCATAAACGATTTAAATAGGAGTCGAGTAGCTCATGCATTTATTTATCTTCTTACGCGTATGCTTACGAAAAACCGTTTAACTCGTTATGATGCACCAGTTTCTGTTATGAATGCTTTTATACCTTCAGAGTTTACCGAAATGGCCGAAGAGGCGGGTGTAAAGTATTTTCAAGTAAATCGCCATTTTCCTTATCGTATTGGTCTAGTCGGTGGTAAAAAACCGAACTTGGCTGTAAAGTAATTTATTAGGACAGTACTAGCTGGTATTTTTTACTACTACCTTATA
>CAJJDL010000318.1 GCA_905182935.1 uncultured Nitrospinaceae bacterium
AATTTATTTTAAATTTAAAAACGCCCTCTTTAAACTTAGTCACCCGAAGGTGACCTGTACCATTCTGATGATTTCTTAGGAATGACATATAAAATAAGTAGCCTTCAAAATATATAAAATCGGGCATTATTTTTTTTATTTACAAATGATTTTCAAGTAATTATCTAATGCTCGTACTTGCCTTCCTAATGCATGTATATATATAATGTTTTAAATTTTTTCTATACTCAATCAAAGTCATAAAATTAACAGACTTATACTTTCTTAGGTTTTACAAGGATATCTTTTGATAAAAAAATTTAAAAGGCGCCTTAGAAACATCTTTTTGACTGGGTTTGTCGTCACGCTCCCTATTGCACTTACCATTTTCATTCTAAACTTCTTATTCAAAAGCCTTGATTCTCTATCACCTATATTTACTAACTGGCTAATTTTTTTTGGTGCTCCTCTTCCAGAGGGTTACCGTATTCCTTTTCTTGGAATGATTATAACATTTAGTATCGTTTTTTTTATTGGTGCTCTAACCAATAACATATTTGGAAAAAAAATACTCCAATTCTGGGAAAATATAGTTGAAAGAATCCCATTTGTACGCCCAATATATAAAGGAACAAAGCAAGTCGTCTCCTCATTTGCAGCAATTGATATAAAAGCGTTCACCAAGGTCGTCTTAATTGAATTTCCGCGCAAAGGAGCATACGCTATTGGTTTTGTCACAGGAAAAACCAGTGGAGAACTGCAACGCCTAACAGGGGAAAACCATTTAAAAGTTTTTATCCCTACCACACCTAATCCAACATCAGGATTTATAGTTTTCGCTGATCCAAGCGAAGTCATTGAATTAAACATTACAATTGAAGATGGTATTAAATATGCGGTGTCAGGAGGGATTGTAAACCCCGAGGAAGCTGAAATTTTAATATCAGGTTCGAGCGTGTGACTCATGACTCTAGCAATATTATTTATATTGACAACCATCTTATCGCTGTAGTTAAACCATCTGGCCTCCTAACACAACCAGATCACACTACAGATGAATCATTGATAGATCAAACCCGCGAATGGATCAAGAAAAGATACAACAAACCTGGCAATGTTTTTTTAGGATTGGTACATCGACTTGATCGGAATGTTTCAGGTATTGTGCTGTTTGCTCGGACTTCAAAAGCTGCTTCTCGCCTTTCTAAGCAATTTCGAGAAGGAGGTCCAAAAAAATACTACAAAGCAATCATTTTGGGAAAATTAAGGGAAGTTAAATCTACATTAGTTCATTACCTACGAAAAGAAAAATCTCTTAAGACGACTGTTTTCCCAAGAGAAGCACCTAATGCAAAACATTCAATATTAACGTATGAGGTTATTGATACTTTTAATAAAAATTCTCTAATAGCCATAACTCTTTCGACAGGAAGATTTCATCAGATTCGTGCGCAGATGGCGTTTATTGGACATCCTATTATAGGAGATAAAAAGTATGGTGCACCCTATTCTTTGCCAAATCAAGAAATTGCCCTTTATGCATGCAAACTAGTATTTAATCATCCTACCTCTAATGAAGAGATTAGGCTAACGGCTCCCGAGCCGAAAACCTGGGACAACTTAAAGTCTGACGTTTGATAGGATACAACTCGAGTAAATAATATTAGGATACCACCACCTTAATTCCACTTCGATATGGAAAATTTTTGTTATAATTATATAGTTATTTTTTTTGTGATTACCGGACTAGTTTCAACACTGGTTCACATATAAAAACATGATCCCCTCTGAAGAAAATTATACCACTGAAGAATTTGATTACAGACTTCTGGATACTGGAAACTTCAAAAAACTAGAACAGTTTGGCCATTATAGGTTTGTTCGCCCCGCTCCTCAAGCTATCTGGCCTCCAAGTTTACCGGAAATAGATTGGGAAAATGCTAATGGAGAGTTTCGCCATCACAAGGGGAAGTCTACTGGAGGTGGCGAATGGATTTTTCGCAAACCTGTTCCTAAAATTGGATGGCCACTCCGCTTTCGAGATCTTATTTTCACAGTCCACACCACATCATTTGGACATTTGGGACTATTCCCCGAACAAGCTCCTAATTGGGACTGGATAAAAACTCAGGTTAATCAACTTAACAATAACAAACCCAGTGTTCTCAATATATTTGGCTATACTGGAGCAAGTACATTAGCAGCCCTATCAAAGGGAGCTCAAGTCACACATGTTGACGCTTCTAAAACTTCTGTAACCTGGGCTCGAAAAAACCTAGAGTCTTCTGGGCTAATTGATTACCCGATTCGTTGGATGGTGGATGATGTCGAAAAATTTCTCAAACGTGAACATCGTCGTAATAAAAAATACGATGCTCTAATTATGGACCCCCCCTCTTTTGGAAGAGGACCAAAGGGCGAAGTTTGGAACATCGAAACTCAAATGGCAGAATTACTAACTTTATGTAAAAATGTTCTTTCAGATTCGCCTAAGTTTATTTTGCTAACCGCACATTCTCCAGGTCTATCTGCACTAGCTCTAAAAAATATGCTAATAAAATTTCTGGTTTCCTCAGACTCTGGGACGTTTCAATATGGGGATATGTCTATATACGATACGGGGTCAGAACTATATTTACCCAACGGATTTTATGTCCGTTTTTCAAGTCACTCGTAAAAGGAATATATGTCTTTAGAATTTTATAAATTCATAAAGCAACATGCAGGAAATAATCCAAACCATCCAGCAATTATTGATGGGAAAACCACCATCACCTATGGACAATTACTCGAACAAGCAGAGTGCTTTGCAGGCGGATTAACTAATTTTAAATTAAATACGCGGAGCAAGATTGGGCTACTTTGTCTAAATCAGAAGGAATATTTAGTAGCCTTAATGGGAGCTTTTTTAAAAGGGCTTACTGTGGTTCCCTACAATTTTCTCCTAACACCTGAAGACATGATTTACATTACAAAAGATGCGACGATTGACACGGTTATTGTTGATTCAGCTTTCATTAAACCAGAAACCATTCCATTTATTCAATCTTTCAAAAATAAAATCTTAGTTGGTAATATTGACCCTTTAAACCTCAGTGGCGATATATTAACTTATGAAAATTTTATAAAAAATAGCCCCCATTATAAACCTGGCTCACGGCATAACAGAGCAGGGTCCATCCCCGATATTATTCTTTACACTTCAGGAACTACAGCAAAACCAAAGGGGGTTATGCTCAATGAATCTCAATTTGCCGCCAATGGTCGCGATAGTTTAGTTCATATTCCAATCACATCTAAAGATCGAGTTATTGTAGCCTTACCCTTATTCCACTCCTTCGGGAATATTATGGCCCTGATGGTATTCATGGCAGGCGGAACACTTATTCTTTTAAAACAGTTTGCACCAAAATCTATCCTTCAAAATATTGAAGACCATAAAGCAACAATTCTTCCCTTAGTGCCAACGATATACAGTTTCTTAGTAGATTTATATACTCGAGGTAATTATGATATTTCTTCTCTAAAATACTGCATATCAGGAGGTGCTGCGCTTCCTCATGCTTTGCTTAATAAAGTTGAAGAAACTCTTAAAATTTCAGTCATTGAAGGATATGGACTTACAGAGACATCTCCAGTTATAGCAGTTAATACATTCAAAGATGGTAGTGTTCCGGGCTCAGTCGGACCTATCATTCCCAATGTAGACGTAAAAATCATTAATGAGTCAGGTGAAGAAAAAATACTAGGGGAAATAGGTGAAATTTTAGTGCGGGGCGAAACGGTAATGCAGGGTTACTGGAATCTACCCAAAGAAACAAATGAAACCATAACTTCTGATGGTTGGCTGAAAACAGGTGACTTAGGACACCTTGATAAAAAAAAGCGACTCTTCATATCAGCAGGAAGAAAAAAAGATCTCATAATCCGAGCGGGTGAAAATATATCTCCATTAGCAATTGAAAATGTGTTAATGAACCACCCTGCAATTTTAGAAGTGGCTGCTGTAGGGGTGCCCGATAAAAGAACCGGAGAACGAGTTAAAGTTTGTATCGTATTAAGACAAGGCGCAATAGCGACTGACAGTGAGTTTAAATCCTTCTGTCGAGAAAATCTCGCTGCATTCATGACTCCAGACTATTTCCAATTTATGAGCGAGCTTCCAAAAACCGCAACTGGTAAAATCTTAAAATCTGAGCTAAAGAAAAATTAATAGGCTAATTTAATATTCATATATCCGCTGCACAACGAAAACCCAGATTTTCAAACCGGTAATTTCTAAAGAAAGCCTTACGCCATGCAGAGCGTAAGGTTTCTACCCCGCCCCCCCAGGAGCCACCACGTAAAACTTTCTCATTAGCTCCTCCGTCAAAGTCACGAATATTTTTTCGTATTGGCCCCAACGGATTATCTTTAGGGCTAATTATATAGTAGTTCTGTGCCGTATCCATCCAATCAGCGACCCATTCAGAAACATTTCCTGACATGTCATAAAGCCCTAGCGGATTAGGGGGAAATTTTCCAACAGGAGCTGTGTACTTGTATCCATCCGACGCATCTGCAGTTCGAACATTCATATCGCAATTTGTATCACAAAAATTTCCTCTCGTTGAGTCAAACTTTTCTCCCCAATAGTACTCTGTAACGGTTCCACCGCGTGCAGCAAACTCCCATTCCGCTTCTGTGGGTAATCTCTGACCTGTTTTTTTACAGTATTGATTTGCTTCTTGCCACGTAACACTATCGACCGGTAGATCAGCAGATACAAACCGGGATGGATTAGTCTTCATTACAGATTGAAAAGATTTTTGTGTAACTTCATATTTCTCAATTTTAAATGGAGACAAACAAACTTTATGAACAGGGCCTTCAAGTACTGCACCTTTAGAACTTCCCATGTTGAAGCAACCACCTTTTACTGTAACCCGTTCTAATTTCTTTGCCGAACCCGAAGCGTCAATAAGCTTTGATTGTATCTTTGCATACAATTCTTGGACCCGTTCATGGTCTAAACGAGGCACACCAATGTACTCAATTTTAACTTCATTTTTTGGAACAAGCTTCATCTTCCCCGATTCTAGAAAAAATAAACGGTAATAAGTTACCTTACTTTTAACGTTAGTATCTAGATAGTTTCTCATATTGGTTTTCCCAAACTCGGCAGGTACAACCGTCTCATCAACCAATTCCGCAAAGTGATACGGAGTTCGTGTTTTAGGGGAAGTTACCCCTTTTAAGACATCTGACTGACCCACCACAAAAACTTTTACTTTTTTTTGCAGCATCACTTTGAGCGCAAGAATTTTTTCAGCTAAAGGTTTTGCGTCTGCATACTTTTTCAAAGTAACCTTTACCTCTACCAACGATTTTAAAATCCGATAATTTTTCGGTTCTTTTGCCAGTGCTTCTGTATAAGCTTTTTCTGCCAACAAATAATCCCCCATTAAACGGTGATTATCAGCCTGCGCTAATAATTCAGGCACATTAGCAAAAATATTCACAGATGAAAATAATATCGAGAAAGAAATGATACAGATTGATAATAAATACTTAAAAGCATATTGAACTACCGGCATAAATCGGCTCCTTAAATGGTCAGCTTTATATTTGATAACCTTAATGATAAATTATAAAGGCTACGTAAACAAGAAAACTTGTAAAAAAACAACAAAACTCATTGACCTTTTTGAAGTTAGCTATTTATTTTTTTCTTCTTTAGGAGGAGATTGAGGGATCTTAATTTTGCTAGGGTTGGTGATTTTTTGTTCCTTTAGTTTTTTCCAATCGGAACCCACATCCTTTTGAGTTTTAAATTTGTCGCGTTTAGGGAAATAATCAATTTCATCCATTACTTTAGACCATGAAATTATTAAATTTAAGGGGCTCCCAATGGACTCTGAAGGAACTTTTGTAAATTAGTAGTCGTTAAGTTATTCACCCCCAACTGGAGAGCCTTTTCCAAATGAACTTTGGCTTTTTCTCTTTGATTCATCATAGCATATAGCATAGCGAGGTTAGCATGACCTGTTCCGAAGCTTGGATTAACCGCCACTGCTAATAAAAGCATGTCCCCTGCTTTTTGGTATTTCTTCTCTTTTATAAAAACCTGCGCTAAGGCATTATAAGCATTAGCATTATTTGGCCGTTGACGGATGGCATTCCGTAAAACTGGCTCAGCTTCTTCAGTCTTACCCAAAACAGCAAGAGTTGCTCCATAATTTGAAAGAAGAGATGGATGGTCTGGGTAAATATCAAGAGCTATTCGATATTGTTCTTCAGCTTGCTCAAATTTATTTTGAGCTCCAAAAATAATTCCCTGCTTAAAGTAAGGAGTCCATAAGTTGGGCATTAATGCCGACGCCTGTTTAAAGGATATCTGAGCAGCGTCGAAGTTTTTCCCAGCTAAAAGAGAATCACCTGTTGAAAGAAGATCTTTATAGGCCACCCTCCTTTTTATTTCTTCAGCAGATTTATCAGGAGCAGTAATCACTACGATACTGACTAATACTATACTGGTTAAGATTCCGGCTGTAACAATATTTTTTGGGCGCCGTATAATGTCAAAAATTCTCTTAGATTTTATCGAACCGCTAAACAAGTACAAGACTCCAACTAGACAGCCAAGCTGAGCCAATGGAAAGATTAATAAATATAACCCATCTATAAAGTTCCATGCCCCTTGTTCAAACCCCATGAGTCGAAAAAAGTTGGTCGAACGTAATAATAGGACCGGCTGATCAAATATTACCTCCATCCATCTAGAAAATGCCTCAAAAGTAAACTGAGGGTGATTGTATGGCAAGATAACTTTGTATTGCACGATCATTAAGTATTGAGTAATAACACAAGCTGATACAAAAACGATCGACACATGACGCATTAACTTATTGCTAAAACAACTATGCAGAAAGTTTGCAAATCCTATTGCAAACAAAACTGCTGCAGCTATAAAGTAGCGATTGCCATAGGCATCTGACTCCACGAAAGATAAGATAACCACTATCAAAGAAGCAATCGATATCAAGCAAGAAAAACGTATACTTCTAGAAACTGGACCTGGAATTAATAGCCCCAAAAAACCTACAAACCATAGAGGTGTAGCTACTGCTAAACCCCATTTTGCACTAAAGAAGATGTCATATAATTTACTACCAAGCATTGCTGAGGAGGTTGATGTTTCGATTGCTTGGCTCTGCAATGTGTCAACAAGATAGGAAGAGATAATGAACCCATTCAACTGATTCCAGGCAATAAATTGAGGTAATAATACAATTAGAAACATACCGATAAAGCAAAGTAAGTTTTTAAAAGTTTCGGTTATCTGGGGACGACTCGCAGATCTTTGTCCTGAAAACCAAAGAAAGGTTAAATCAGCAATATAAAGAACCCCGTAATTTGCGT
>CAJJDL010000319.1 GCA_905182935.1 uncultured Nitrospinaceae bacterium
GAGATTTTTTCTTGGTGAAAATAAAATTTATTGATGGTGTTTATGGGATTAGAAGTCTTTCCATATTTTTATAATAAATGAACAGTAGACTATTAGTTTTATTTAAAAGGCGTTCCTTAAAAAAGGAACGCCTTTTCATAATTATTTCTTAAATTACACTAGTACCTATAATGCTCGGGCTTGAAAGGCCCCTCCACTGGCAAGTTTAAATAATCAGCTTGTTCAGGTGAAAGACGTGTGAGTTTTACACCTAGCTTATCGAGGTGTAATCGCGCTACTTCCTCATCAAGTTTTTTAGGTAGAGTGTATACACCGACTTCATATTTATTGTTGTATAATTCAATTTGGGCGAGTACTTGGTTAGTGAATGAGTTGGACATTACAAATGATGGGTGTCCTGTAGCGCAACCAAGATTTACTAGTCGTCCCTCTGCTAACATAATAATATTGTGTCCATCTGGGAATGTATATTTATCAACCTGTGGTTTAATCTCTATTTTTTTGATACCTTTATAGTTGTTTAAAGTTTCTACCTGAATTTCAACATCAAAATGTCCAATATTGCAGACAATAGCATCATTTTTCATTACTTCCATATGTTCGATACGAATAATGTCACTGCAGCCTGTAGTGGTTACAAAAATATTCCCTTCTTTTACAGCTTCCTCCATAGTCGTGATTTCATATCCTTCCATGGCAGCTTGTAGTGCACATATAGGGTCAACCTCAGTAATGATTACACGTGCGCCAAGATCCTTCATTGATTTTGCACACCCTTTACCAACATCTCCATAGCCAGCAACTACTACTACTTTCCCAGCTATCATGATATCAGTAGCTCTTTTAATTCCGTCAGCTAGTGATTCACGGCATCCGTACAAATTATCAAACTTTGATTTAGTAACAGAGTCATTAACATTCATCGCGGGTACTTTTAGAATTTTATCTTCAATCATTTTATATAGATGATGCACTCCGGTAGTGGTTTCTTCTGTGATACCTTTGATGCCAGGGATTAATTCAGGGTGTTTATCGTGGACATAGGCAGTGAGATCTCCTCCATCATCTAGGATCATATTGGGTCCACCTTCAAATAATAGCGTTTGGTTTGTGCACCACCAATATTCCTCCTCTGTTTCCCCTTTCCAAGCAAAAACGGGTATTCCCTTCTCGGCAATTGCTGCTGCTGCGTGATCTTGAGTTGAAAAAATATTACATGATGCCCAACGAATTTCTGCACCTAGTTCTATAAGAGTTTCAATGAGAACAGCTGTCTGAATAGTCATGTGAAGTGAACCAGCGATACGTGCTCCCTTTAAGGGTTTGGACTCACTATACTGCTTTCTTAGAGCCATGAGTCCAGGCATTTCATTTTCAGCAAGTATCATCTCCTGTCGTCCCCAATTGGCAAGGGACATGTCCTTAACTTTGTTTTTTTCAGCAATAACAGCTGTAGTCATAAAAATAATTCTCCTTAAATATTTTAAAATTTAACTAAAAACTATAAATTAGCTATTTATTTAATTGCCAGGTTAGGTGGCTTGTGATTTTACTAGAATAGTATTAATTGTAATTTTTTATACGTAGATCTTAATATAATAACAATTATTGGTTGTATCGTCTAGTATAATTAAAGGTTAATTAATTAATTTGTTTCACTTATTTTTATGGTTTTATAAAGAAAGTTTTTAAAACTTATAAACTTCTTTAGTTCATCGGGTTTACTTTGATAGCTGATGGAGCAAGCACCTAATTTTATTGCCAGACCTGGTAAGTTTGATTGGTAGCGATTTTTAGCAGTTTGCATTAAAGTCTTTACTGTATCTTTTGTTATTTTATTTTTTTTGAATGGTTGGTGAACCTTAGACCAAAAATCACCTTCCCCACTTTCTAGTTGATCTATTATTAAATTGACGTATTCATTTGGTGGTTTTTTAAGCGTTGGCGTCGAATCTGGGTTTTCTGTTTGGCAAGCTTCAATTATATCATTAAGTCTAATTACCGAGGTTTTTCGGAATATCATTGCTCTCATAAGGATATTTTTAAGCTCTCGTACGTTACCTCGATAGTTATGATTTATTAGATACTCAATGGCACTTTTTTCTAAATGCGGTAGGGATTCCTCTATATGTCCTTTTTTATAAGTTTGAAATAGAATTCCAAGAAAGTGAGTCGCTAGGTCTGATATATCTTCTTGTCGTTCATTAAGAGAAGGTATTCGAAAGCTCAATGCGTTCAAACGGTGATATAGATCTTCACGAAAGCGACCAGCATCTATTTCTTTACGTAAATTTTTATTAGTCGCTGCGATAAGAAAAATACGCGAATACCGTGGTTGGTTTTCACCTAAACGCATAAAAACTCCTGTATCTAGAAAACGTAAAAGTTGAACTTGAGTTTTTGGGTCGGCGTCACCAATTTCATCAAGAAACACTACTCCCCCGTTGGCTTCTTCCAGTATCCCCTGACGATTAAACTCTGCGCTTGTATAAGCACCTTTTTTATGACCAAATAACTCGCTATAGGTAAGCTCGCCACTGTATGCGGCAATATTAGTTTTTTTTAAAATTAGTTTATAGTTTTCGCCGTATTTGTTCTTAAAAATTTCTGTTATCCGTGAATATATATTATTAAAAAAAAATTCCTTACCGGTCCCAGTTTCTCCATGAACAAGAAGGGTAGGGAGTCCCATGTTTGTTTCTGTCTTTTTGGCGTTATCCCATTTAAGCATGCGGTTACATACAGACTCTACTACGGTGTCGATTCTATCAACTAAATGGTGAATAGTTTTACTTCGTCCGACAACATTGCCTAAATAGTATGAAGAAACTTTAGGATCACGGTATTCCACTTCATCACGTAATAGCGTTATTTCTTGTTTAAGTTCTTGGATTTTTATTAGGTTATTAACTTTTGGACTTATAAGGCTGGCAATAACTTGGACGATTCTCTTATGTTCTAAGGAGAAGTAATCTTTTTGGAAGTGATCTTGGTTGATTACGCCAATAACATTGCTACCCGATATTATAGGAACTGCCATTTCCGAAGAAATTAAAGGTGATAGATTTTTGTAGAAACCATTTGTGAAAGCTTTATTTTGAACGTTTGAAATTATAATTGGTTTAGCAGTATGA
>CAJJDL010000320.1 GCA_905182935.1 uncultured Nitrospinaceae bacterium
ACTATTGTAAAGGGAGATTCTCTTAGTTACTCGATTGCGGCGGCATCAATCTTAGCAAAAGTTACACGAGATAAAATTATGGAACAATATCACAAACAATTCCCTCATTATGCATTCGACAGACATAAAGGATATGGCACAAGTCTTCATCGAAACGCCATTAAAGAATATGGCCCTTGCCCAATTCACCGCCGAACCTTTAGAGGAGTGAAAGAGTTTATTTGATTGTTAAAAAAACATATAAACAAAAGTTTATTTACTTTAGAACTTCAGTTTTATGAGGTGTTTATTGATTTGAATCTAATTTAGAGCAATTGACCCAAAGCGTTACTATCATTATGTTGGTTAAAATTTTAATTTAAATAAATTACATGCTTTCTCTTCTTAATAAAAAATGGATACTACGAAACCCTAGTCTGGGGAAAGTGAATGATATAGCTTGTGCACTCGATATTCCTCCAGTGGTTGCGCAATTATTAGTCAATCGTAAAATCGAGACAGTCGAGGAAGCAAATATTTATATAAAGGCGACTCTCTCATCTTTGCATGACCCTTTCCTGATAAAAGGAATGGAGCTCGCGGTTGAACGAATACTAAGAGCAATTAAAAATAAAGAATCGATACGGTTATTTTGTGATTATGATGTAGACGGTGTGACTTCGGCAGCGTTCCTAACTCATTTTTTCCGTGATATTGGAGTTAGCGTTGGTTACTACTTGCCTGAACGTATGAAGGAAGGCTATGGGTTAAATGAAGATGCTATAAAATTGATTAGAAAAGAGGGCGCTTCACTGATGATTACAGCCGACTGCGGGATAACAGCGGTAAATGAGGTTGAGCTTGCACTTTCTTTGGGATTGGACGTCATTATAACTGATCATCACCAGGTAGGTAGTCAGGGTTTACCAAATGCAGTTGCAGTTCTTAACCCCCAGCGTTCTGATTGCCAATATCCTTATCGATTTCTTAGTGGTGTAGGGTTAGCTTTTAAACTTGCATTAGCTGTACGAACCTCTCTTCATAAAAAAATGGGTTGGGATAAAAGCCACCTACCTAATATGAAGCGCCACTTAGACCTAGTAGCGTTGGGTACAATTGCTGATGTTGCTCCATTAACTGGTGAAAATCATGTGTTAGTGCGCCATGGATTAAAAGTTTTGACTACCACTGATAAAGCTGGGCTGGTAGCTCTTAAAATGGTATCCGATTTAGATAATAAAGTTAGCGCACGCTCAGTTGGGTTCGCACTTGCCCCAAGACTAAATGCGGCAGGGCGTATGGGTAAGGCTGATAGTGGATTTCACTTGCTTACATCAGTAGACTTGAAAGAAGCAAAGGAATTGGCAGAACGAATTGATGTTATAAATCAAGAACGAAAAAATATCCAGGGGCAAGTTCAAGAAGAAGCGGAATATTTAATCAGCCGGGAAATCAATTTAGAAGAGGATAGAGTTATTGTTCTAGCTTCGAAAAACTTTCATAGTGGGGTGATAGGTATTGTTGCATCAAGAATTGTAGAAAAATATTTTCGTCCAGTTGTTTTAATTGCATTGGAAGGCCTTATCGGTAAGGGATCTGGACGAAGTATTCCTCAGTTTAACCTTCATCGTGCGTTTACAGATTGTTCCAGTCACCTTGTTCAGTTTGGTGTCATGCTTATGCTGCGGGGCTTACAATAAAAGAAGAGAATGTAGATCTTTTTCGAGATGAAATAAAAAAAGTTGGGCGACAATTTTTAAGCGAAGAAAATCTAGTGCCAGAAATATATATAGATAAGAAGCTAGATATTTTAGAAATTAACGAAGAATTATATAAACAAATAACCCTTGTAGAGCCTTTCGGTTCGGAAAATCCGTCACCTATTTTTTTAATTCAATCAGTCCGTATATCAAATCTAAAAAAAATGGGTCGAGAGCAAAACCATGTTCGTTTTAAGGCTAATCAACATGATGCGAAAATTGATGCGATTGGATTTAATCTTGCTGAAGAATTCGCCTCGATTGATTTGGTGTTAAATAAAGTGGATCTTGTTTGCGAATTTCAAATTAATGATTGGAACGGTGGAAATAAGTTAGAGTTGAAAATTCTTGATTTGTGCTGTTCGGTTGAGAAAAGTTAGTTTTATAAGGTGATTTGTTACTCAGCTTAAAACCACTTCTGACTAAATAGTTCTTAGGAAGTTTTTATGAGCAGACCTTGTTTTTAGTCAGACATTAAACCGAAAATGCATTATGTCGCCGTCTTGAACAACGTATTCTTTGCCTTCGACCCTAAGCTTTCCGGCGTCTTTAATAGCGGCCTCTGATTCATGCTGAACTAGGTCTTCCAAACTATAAACTTCAGCACGGATGAACCCTTTTTCAAAATCGGTATGAATTACTCCTGCCGCTTGTGGGGCTTTTGAATTTTTTGGAATTGTCCATGCTCGAGTTTCTTTGACACCTGCTGTAAAATAGGTTGCTAGCTCGAGCAGTCCATAGCCAGCTGATATCATACGATCAAGGCCAGTTTCGGTAAGCCCCATTTCTTCCATAAACATCTTCTGTTCCTCAGGATCCTCAATCTCCATGATTTCTCCTTCGATTTTGCCCGCAAGAGCAATAACTGATGAACCGTCTTGTTTGGCAATTTGCTTAACTTGTTGCACGAGTTTATTTTCTATGTCGCTGGGTTCCATGACATTACAGATATAAAGAACAGGTTTAGCGCTCAAAAGGGTTAAGCTTTTTACGTAATGCTTCTGTTCTTCATTGAAACCGATAATAGTTCTTGCGGGCTCATTATTATCAAGAGCTTCGGATAGTTTTGAAAGCACTTCCACTTGCATGCGAGCTTCTTTATCTCCAGATTTTGCTAACTTATCAATCTTGATTTTTCTGCGTTCAAGAGACTCTATATCGGCAATTATCAATTCGGTATTTATGGTGTCAATATCGGAGCCTGGGTCAATGATATCGCTAACATGAGGAACATTTTCATCCTCGAAACAGCGTACCACATGGGCGATTGCATCAACCTCTCGTATGTGCCCAAGAAACTTGTTACCCAGGCCTTCTCCTTTTGAAGCACCTTTAATTAGTCCGGCAATATCAACAAATTCCATAGTCGTGGGAACAATTTTATTGGTCTTGATGTGGTGTGTGATCGTATCCAAACGTTCATCGGGAACTGGCACGATGCCACTATTGGGTTCGATGGTTGTGAAGGCATAATTCCCTGATTGCGCCTTAGTTCTTGTAAGTGCACCAAATAAAGTCGATTTTCCTGCATTGGGTAGTCCAACGAGTCCACATGTAAATCCCATAGTTTTAATTTTTCTGAAATGATTTATGAATATTATTGAACGGATCAAGAAAAATAAGGCTTATCAAAACAATTGTTGCATATAGAGCAATTATAACGAAAAAATTCATTGGGCTTACGTAGCTAAGTATTGTCAAAAAAAATACGGCACCTACATTCCCATAAGCACCAGCCATACCTGCCATTTGACCAGTTAGATCCTTGCGAATAAGCGGCACGGCGGCAAAGCAGGCACCAGTTGCTCCCTGTAGAAACATGGAACAACCAAACCCCAACAAGAGCACGCTCCAAAGAGACCAAGAAGAGTTTATTTGACCCATTATTATATAACCAAGCATTGAGCCGGTAACGAAAATTATCAAGGAACGTTTTTTTTCGATGAGGTCGGCAATCCAGCCGCCTGCTGGACGGCATATTAAGTTTAAAAAAGCAAAACTTGATCCTACCATACCCGCCGCAGTTACCGATAGCTCGAATGTGGATTCCAAGAACTGAGGAAACATAGAAAAGACAGCAAGTTGAGAACCGAAGGCCAAAGCATAAACCATACTTAAAATGAGTATTTGTTTAAATTCATACCTTTTTTCTACTGGAATCGACTCTGGAAATTTTAGTAGGTTAAAGCGCAATAGACTTATTATATTGCAAATAAAAAGAAAAACAATTCCCACGTTTAGTATGTTAGAAAATTTAGGAGAGAGGAGTTGTAATGGATTTTCTGAAAGTTTCCAGACAAGAATGGCTACGGCGCCATAAAGAGGAATCAATAGTAATATTTGTAGAAGAGTATCTTTTTTTGAAGTAACCTCAATGCAATGTTCAAGTCCAAAAGTAAAGTGTTCACCTTTTTCATAGTTTTCTTTTGCAAAATGAAAGTAGATAACAGCCCAAACTGCACAAAGAAGACCACTGAAAATAACAGCATAGCGCCAGCCAATTTCTTCAGGAAAAAATGACGCTATAATTGGAAGAGAAAATAGTGCTGCTGCCGCACCAAAGTTCCCCCATCCAGCATAGATTCCTTGAGCGATGCCCATTTTATTAGGAGGGAACCAATCGGCAATCATTTTAATTCCAACAACAAATCCGGCTCCAACAATTCCCATTAACAGACGTGCGATTAGAAGCTCTTCAAACGTTTTTGCTGATGCAAAATAAAAACAGACTCCTGCTGAAAACATTAGCAAAGAACTAAAAACTTTCCTTGGTCCAAAATAATCGACCCATATTCCAATGAGAATACGTGCAGGAATAGTCAGAGCAACATTGCAGAGCATTAATATGTTGATCTGCTCCTGACTTAGACCTATTGTGCGAGCTAGCGTGCTGTTAAACGGAGCCATATTAAACCAGGCAATAAAAGAGAGGAAGAAAGCAATCCACGACAAACGCAGAATATGGTTCTGCTGGGTATCAAAGTTAAACATTAATTTTAAAAGATTCGAGTTAGTTTATGGGGATGGTTCATTGGACATGAACTGATGGGATTGTACTACTCCGCTCGGACCAAAAACAATGATTAAGTCTTTTGATATTTTATTTTTCAATAGGTTGTATCTATTATATTCATAAACCCAAATAGGCTTTCCGTTCTGGATGCCGGTTTTAAAAGGTTTTCCGAATATATTCTTTATTTCCGCCTGAGTAGTGGTGCCGTTGATAATATTCTCGACTTTAGATGTATTAAATTTTTTCCCAACGGTACCGCCGCATCCTCCAAATGCCAAAATTAATATCATAACAATAATCATTACGGTGTAATTCATAATCAGCCTTTTAGTAATATTAAGAATTTAATTAAGAACAAGATTATATTTTTCTTGGTGAAGTTTATCACTCACTAGAAATTTAATCTCGAGACAGTATTTCTGTTCTAGCTCTTCTAAAAACGAGTTTTCTTCTTCAAAAAAGAGATCGTAAACGAGTGGGTGGACTTCTATGCTAAGGTTTTTTTGATTTAGATGACTCTTAGTACAGGTTCGTTGAATTGCTCTTACAATCTCATTACATATAGTTGTTGGTGACCTGTTGTGCCCTTTCCCTCGGCAATAGTCACAAGTATTGCACAGAATTTGTGTCAGACTTTCACGGACACGTTTGCGTGTCATTTGTACAAGGCCAAGTTCCGAAATTTTTAAAATTTTTGTTCGTGATTGGTCGCTTTTAAGAGATTGAATAAGGGCATTCCATGTAATTTCTTTACTTTCTTCCTTAAGCATGTCAATAAAGTCGACAATGATTATTCCTCCTATGTTACGCAAACGTAACTGGTAGGCCACTTCTTTAACTGCTTCCAAATTTGTCTTGAGTATTGTTTCCTCTTGGTCACTCTTTCCAATAAATTTTCCGGTGTTCACATCAACTGCAACAAGGGCTTCCGTTTGATCGATTGAAATATACCCACCTGATTTTAGCCAGACCTTGCGTTCTAATGCTCGATTAATTTCTATTTCCACTCCAAAGTGTTCAAAGATTGGTGTCGACTCCCGGTACAATTCTATTTTATCAAGAATATGAGGTAGATAGTTTTTACAGAATTCAAGACAGTTTTGATACTCTAACTCGGAGTCCACTACTATACGTTTTACATCACTTGTGAACAGATCTCGCATTGAGCGAAAAGCCAGGTTTATATCCTCATATAAAAGGTGGCAGGGAGGCGCTTCAGCAGCATTTTTTTGTAAGCTGCTCCAGAGGCTATGCAGAAAATTTAAATCAATGGTAAAGTCATTTTTTTCACAATTTTGTCCGGCGGTACGAATGATGTAGCCTTCTCCTAAGTTACCTATTTCCGAAACTATTGCTTTAAGACGTTCTTTTTCTCCGTCATCTTCTATGCGCCTTGAAACACCGATATCTTTGATAGTTGGCATGTAAACTAAGTAACGCCCAGGAATAGCTATGTAGCTTGTGATTCGTGCACCTTTAGTTCCCAGTTGATTTTTAGCCACTTGTACAATGATTTCTTGGCCTTCTTTTAGCAACTCCTGAACCGGAATATTGTGTTTAACTGACCTTGGAAATTCATCTTGTTGGCTTAAGTTTGTTTCCTCTTCATTGAGTTTTGTAGCCGCATATTTTTTACTACGTAATATAGTATTCTCGGGGTTTAGTATATCGGTAATATCAACGTCGCTTGCAGAAAGAAAACCAGCCTTTTCTAATCCGATATCAACAAAAGCGGCTTGCATCCCAGGTAATACTTTGATTACTTTCCCTTTATATATATTACCTACAATTTCTTTATTAGTTCGTTGTTCAATAAATATTTCGGCGAGTTGCTTGTTTTCTCTCAATGCCACTCGTGTTTCCCGCGAACTTGAGTTTATTAATATTTCAGAAGACATACTCAGAACAATTTTAATGGTTATTTTTTTTCTAGCATTAATTTATGTGCGTACTGTACATGTGGTATAAAGTGTTTATTAGCATGCCCAATTTTATACCAAACAAGCCCTTTGTTTCAATGACCGATTCGCCTCATCCCTATGTTAAGCAGTAGCCCGAAGGCAAAAAAATTGGTTATTAGGGAAGACCCACCATAACTTAGTAGAGGGAGAGGGAGCCCAGTTATTGGAAATAAGCCAATAGTCATTCCAATATTAAACAAAATATAAAATGAAATCGAACTTACAATTCCCAAAGCTAGGAAGAGACTAAATCGATCTGGCGCACGAAATGCGATACTCAGGCCCTTAAGGATAATGAACAAATAAATTGAGAACAGAAGCACTACTCCGACAAATCCTGTTTCTTCCGCAAAAACTGAAAAAATAAAGTCAGTATGTTTCTCGGGAAGAAAGTTGAGACGACTCTGAGTTCCCATGAAAAATCCTTTGCCCGAGAATCCTCCCGATCCAATTGCAATTTTCGATTGTATCGAATGATATCCAGCGCCGAGTGGATCAATTTCTGGGTTGAAGAGGGTCAGCACCCTTCGTTTCTGATAGTCCCTTAAAAAAAACCAAAGTAAAGGGGCTATTAAAATACAGGTACCAAATAACTTCGTT
>CAJJDL010000321.1 GCA_905182935.1 uncultured Nitrospinaceae bacterium
GCTATGATCGAGGCTGACGTTAGTTTGTCAGCGATCAAGCCGTTTCTAGAGGGGATACGAAAAAAGGCAGTTGGGCAAGAGGTTTTAAAGAGCCTAACGCCAGGCCACCAGATGGTCAAAATCGTCAACGACGAATTAGTGTTTTTATTGGGTGGCGAGTTTAAAGAATTGAGCCTTGCTCCTAGTTTGCCAACGGTGATATTGATGGCGGGATTACAGGGAGCAGGTAAAACTACAACTGCGGGCAAGCTAGCAAAGAGGTTTAAGGATAAAGGGAAAAACTGTTTGTTAGTTCCTGCGGATGTGTATCGTCCCGCAGCTATTGAACAGTTGAATCAAATTGGTCTTGACCTTGATGTTGAAGTCTATCAAGCAGGCGAACAAAAAGATCCCGTTAAAATTTGTCAGGGTGCTGTAGAAGAAGCATCCCAAAAAATGATTCATGCTGTTATTCTCGATACTGCTGGAAGACTCCAGATCGATGATGAGTTGATGGCTGAACTAAAGGCTATTAAGGAAAAAACTCGTCCGCAGGAGACTTTATTTGTGGTCGATGCCATGATGGGACAGCAAGCTGCAGAAGTAGCTCGAACCTTTAACGAAGCAATTGGTATAGATGGCGTAATTCTCACAAAAATGGATGGAGATGCTCGTGGCGGGGCAGCTCTTTCTGTTAATAGTGTCACCGGGGGGAAACCCATCCGTTTTATCGGGACTGGAGAAAAGCTTGATGCACTGGAGCCTTTTCACGCAGAGAGGGTGGTTTCCCGTTTACTCGGTATGGGAGATGTAATGTCTCTAGTAGAGAAGGCTGAAACAGCTTACGATATTGAAGAACAGGCAAAGCTGGAAAAAAAAATTAAGAAGAATGCCTTCACATTAGATGACTTTAAAAACCAACTTAAACAAATACAAAAAATGGGTTCAATCCAAGAGCTTATAGGAATGATTCCTGGTGCAAGTAAATTAAAAGGACTTAATGTAGATGAGAAGGCCTTTGTTAAAATAGAGGCCATTATTAATTCGATGACACCTTTTGAACGCAATAAACATAATATTGTCAACTCGAGTCGAAAGCGACGGATTGCATTGGGCAGCGGAACTACTGTCAACGATGTTAATAAGTTACTGAAGCAGTTTGCTCAAATGCAGAAAATGATGAAAAAAATGTCTTCAGGGAGTGGCCGTGGATTTGACCTTGGCTCGATGATGGGTGGACGTGGTATGAGTCCGTTCAGGTAGTATGTAAATAGTAGAGTGGTAAATTTAATACATTAAAAACCAGTAATTTAAGAAGGAGGAAATACCTTGGCTGTAGTAATAAGAATGACTAGACGCGGAGCAAAAAAGAAACCAGTTTATCGGATTGTGGCGGCAGATTCCCGTAGACCTCGGGATGGAAAGTTTCTGGAAATGCTAGGAACTTATGACCCACTAAAATCTGAAAATAATATCAAGGTTGATGCTGAAAAAGTAACCTCTTGGATTCAGAAAGGTGCCAAACCAAGCCAAACGGTTGCTCGACTTTTAAAGAAAGTAGGGGTTGAATAATAAGTTTAGAACTCATTGTAATGTCAAATGTTAGTGATGGTTTAGGTTGTATGCCTTGTAATCATTATCGAATAATAAGCGTATTGGTATGTTTTGAAAATCAAGTGTAATAGGTTAGCAGGGGCAGTAAAATGAGAGAACTTATTTTGGTAATGGCCAAGGTTTTAGTGGATAAGCCTGATGAAGTCGAGACTATAGAAATAACGGGTGACATCTCAGTAATCTTTGAACTTAGAGTTGCTTCGAAGGAAGGCTTAGTTAAAAATAGATAGGTAAGCAAGGGAAAAACTGCTTACTCTATGAGATCAATACTCAATTCTACGGCTATAAAGCTTTAAGAAAAGAGCAATTTTGGAAATTGTTGAATAATAAATGGAATGGATATCTATTGGGAGAGTAACGAAGACTCATGGCTTGAAGGGAGACCTGAAATTTTACCCTTCAATAAATGAAACTTGGGTTACTAAAATAAAGCAGATACGTCTAAGCCTTGAAAATCCGCTAATAAATTTCAACAACTATCAAATTCATTCCATTCGTGGGAAAGACAGTCCTTTAATAATAAAATTTAAGGATGTGGATAGTATTGAAGATGCAAGTCTACTTACTGGACAGACACTTTATATTTCTCAAGACAAGTTTCCAGAGTTGCCAGAAGATGAGTATTATTGGTTTCAGATTGAAGGTCTAAAGGTTTTTGACGAGTCAGGTCGTTATTACGGCAATATAGAAGAAATTATTCGAACTGGAAGTAATGATGTTTATGTGGTTCGTGACGATGAAAAGGAATTATTGCTTCCAATGATAGATTCGGTGGTTAAAGTAATAAACCTTGAAGAAGGTAAGCTGATTTTTCATCCGATGGAGGGATTACTCGATGACACGGCATTTTGATATCATTTCGATTTTTCCGGAGATGTTTGAGTCTCACCTCAGGGAGAGTATTCTTAAGCGTGCCCAAGATCAGGGTTTACTTAATGTAAACCTTCATAACTTGCGAGACTATACGATCAATAAACACCGCAAAACGGATGATTATCCTTTTGGAGGCGGAGTTGGATTGATTATGAATGTTGATCCAATTGTTAGAGCGATTGAGGCTGTAAAGGAAGCTAGACCAAGTACACGATCGATTTTACTTTCACCAGGAGGTAAATCATTCAACCAGAAAATAGCATGGGAACTTTCTAAAGAAGAAAGCTTAACCTTTATTTGTGGTCGTTACGAGGGAGTTGATGAACGAGTCCTTAATTTTGTCGACGATGCTATTTCTATAGGAGATTATGTCATGGCTGGAGGGGAAGTCCCCGCAATGGTTTTGGTTGAGGCAATTTCAAGGCTTATTCCTGGTGTGGTAGGTGATGAGTGTTCAATTATTGAGGAATCATTTGAGGGCAATAAACTGGAATACCCCCAATATACAAAACCGCGTGAGTTTCGTGGGTTGAAGGTTCCAGATGTTCTAGTTTCCGGTCATCATAAGGATATTCAGGATTGGCAATTAAAAGAAGCGTTAAAAAAAACAGCAAAAATTAGACCCGATCTTTTAAATAAAAAAATAGAGCAAGTTGATTCAGCCTAAACTTAAACTAGGAAAAAAGTATAGCAACTTTAAATTGTAAACTTGGCAGATATAATAAAGAGTAATATTCACCTGGCCTTGATTCATTACCCGGTGTACAACAAAACTGGAGAAGTTGTTACTTCATCTGTGACTACGTTAGATGTTCATGACATTTCTCGAGTGGCAAGAACTTATGATGTTAATAATTTTTATGTGGTGACCCCACTTAAGACACAGAGACAACTAGTAGGGCGTCTTATCGAGCACTGGATGACTGGATATGGAGCAGAGTATAATCCAACTCGTAAAGAGGCTTTGCTGGCAACGCGAGTAATGAATAATTTAACGGAAACGGTTCACGACCTAACCGAAAGATGCGGGCAAAAACCTCTGATGGTGGCTACGGGAGCTAAACAGCACTCAAAGAGTATTGACTACCAACGTTTAAAGAAAGAAATTAGGCAAGGAGAGCCAGTTCTTTTATTGTTTGGTACGGGGTGGGGTCTTGACCAAAGTGTTTTTAATGAAGTAGATTATGTGCTTGACCCTATTAACGGAATTGGAGAATATAATCATCTCCCGGTGCGAGCGGCTATTGCAATTATCTTGGATCGTCTACTGGCAAGATAAAGAATAGTTACAGAAAAATTTAACGACTATGAATAGATGAACGATACAAATAAAGGAGAAGTTAATGAATTTGATTGATAAAATTGAGGCAGGAGAATTAAAAAAGGAAGCCTCTGATGTTCGCGTTGGAGATACGGTAAGAGCACATATTCGAATTATTGATGGGGAAAAAGAGCGAGTTCAAGTGTTCGAAGGAATCGTTATTCGTTTACACGGAGGTGGAGTTCGAGAGACAATGACTGTGCGCAAAATTTCTTTTGGTGTCGGTGTCGAAAGAATTTTGCCTCTACATTCACCTAGGTTAGAAAAAGTAGA
>CAJJDL010000322.1 GCA_905182935.1 uncultured Nitrospinaceae bacterium
CATCTTTGAATAATTCGCGAAGAGGTTCAACAAGTTTAAGGTGCATTTTTTCTGGTAGACCACCTACATTATGGTGAGATTTTATAACGGCCGATGGCCCGCCTTTAAATGAGATTGATTCGATAACATCTGGATACAGTGTTCCTTGTGCCAAGTATTCAAAGTCCCCGAGTCGTTTTGCTTCTTCTTCAAAAACTTCAATGAAAGTTTTGCCAATTATTTTACGTTTTTTTTCAGGGTCACTTACTCCTTTAAGTTTAATTAGAAAACGATCGGCGGCATCTACTACATCGAGATTAATATTAAAGTTGTCACGGAAGGTGGCCTCAACTTTTCGACGTTCATCTGTTCGTAGTAAACCATTATCAACAAAAATACATGTTAGTCGATCACCTATAGCTTTGTGTATTAACATAGCAACGACAGAAGAATCAACGCCACCGCTTAGTCCGCACAAGACATGACCATCACCCACTTGTGTTTTAATATTTTGAATTGCATATTCGGCAAGAGAATCTATTTTCCAGTTTTTTTCGCATTTACAAACGTCAAAAATAAAATTATCAAGTAGTGTTACTCCCTCTTTGGTGTGAGCAACTTCAGGATGAAACTGGAGGCCATAGATTTTTTTTATTGGGTCTTCTATCGCAGCAATTGGAGAATTATTTGTAAAAGCTGTAGAATTAAATCCAGGTGGTAGTTGTTTAATCACGTCGCCATGACTCATCCACACAGTTGAGTTAGTACTCACTCCTTTAAAGAGACTTGAATATTCTTGAGCTTTAAGCTCAAGGTCAGCGCGCCCATATTCTCGGTCATCTGCTGGCAGTACTTTTCCTTTAAGCATATGGGTTATAAGCTGCATCCCATAGCAAATACCTAAGATAGGTATACCTAGTTCAAATAATTTTTTATTGCAAAGAGCGGCGTCCTTATCAAGGACACTGGCCGGTCCTCCCGAAAGAATAATGCCTTTCGGACGGAGGGCTTTAATTTCGTCAAAATATTTTGTGCAGGGGTATATTTCACAAAATACTTGCGCTTCGCGAATTCGTCGCGCGATATTTTGAGTGTACTGCGATCCAAAATCAAGAATAAGAATTGGTCGTTCGTGAAGTGAGTTAGTAGACATTTGGTTTAATGCAGTCACTCTTTAAATATTTTAGAGTAAATATTAAGAATAATTTACGTGGTGAATTTTCTTAAATACTGAAAATTCTTATCTTGTGCCTGGATTATTAAGGAAGAACTTTGTTGTTTGACTTTTATTACACTCTTTTATTACTCAACATGGTAGTTAGGAGCTTCTTTGGTAACTACCACGTCGTGAACATGACTTTCACGCAGGCCGGCTGCTGTGATTTGAATAAAAGTTGATTTATTTCTCAACTGTTCTATGTCTGCTGCCCCGCAGTAACCCATTCCTGCTCGTAGCCCTCCAAGCATTTGATGAACAGTAAAGGCAAGACCACCTCGACAAGGGATACGTGCCTCTACTCCTTCCGGAACCAGTTTGCTGTCTGAAAGTTCAAGTTCCTGAAAGTAACGATCACTGGATCCTTGGCTCATTGCGGCGATGGAGCCCATACCACGATATTCTTTATAACTTCTTCCTTGGTATAGAATTTTTTCTCCAGGACTTTCTTCAGTCCCTGCAAACAGCGAGCCTATCATGACTGAGTGAGCTCCGGCAGCTAAGGCTTTGGTGATGTCACCAGAAAGTTTAATCCCACCGTCAGAAATGATGGGAATATTTTTCTTCGATGCTACTTTTACACACTCTGAAATAGCAGTGATCTGTGGAACCCCAACACCAGATACCACTCTTGTTGTACAAATCGAACCAGGACCCACACCAACTTTTACCGCGTCTACTCCGGCCTTTATTAAGGCTGCTGTGCCTTCTGCGGTAGCTACGTTTCCTCCAATGATTTGAATGTCTGGGAACGTGTTTTTGATCTTGCGGATAGTTTTTAAAACTTTCTCTGAGTGTCCGTGGGCGCTATCTATAACCAGGACATCAAGTCCAACTCGTATCAAATCTTCGATATGTTCTATAGAGTTTTGTGCAACACCAAGCGCTGCGCCTACCATAAGACGCCCATTTGTATCTTTAGTAGCGTTTGGGAATTGTTCATATTTTTCAACATCCTTGAGGGTAATTAGGCCACGTAGGTTACCTTTTTTATCTACTATGGGTAGTTTTTCTATTCGGTTATCATTGAGTAGTTTTTTTGCTTTTTTGAGAGAACTACCTTCTGGTAAAGTCACCAGGTTCGATTTAGTCATCACATCACGTATGAGAACAGAATGTTTTTGGGCAGTGCGTAGATCTCTGTTAGTCAGAATGCCAACTAGTTTATTTGTTTTTGTTATGGGGATGCCGGTGATACTGTATTTTTTCATCAAGCGAAGCGCAGTTGATAAGGTTTGCTCTGGATCCATTGTGATAGGGTCCGGGATCATTGCGCTTACAGAGCGTTTGACTTGTTCAACCATTTTACGCTGTCTTTCAGGAGGTAGGTTTCGATGGATAATACCAATTCCCCCTTCTTGGGCTAATGCGATAGCTAAAGTTGCTTCAGTAACAGTATCCATTGGCGCGCTGATGAGCGGACAATTAATGGTTATTTTTTGAGTAAGTTGCGTTTTCAGACTTACTTCCTTTGGTAAAACCTTTGAATGGCCAGGAAGTAGCAGAACATCATCAAACGTTAGGTAAGTTTTAATTTTATCTGGGTTTAGCATTTTTATATATAAATGGAAAACAACTATGTAGATCTATAGAATTCAATTAGATGGTAAAGCTCTTATGTTAACATGACTATTTATAAACTTTAATAAGAATCATTCTA
>CAJJDL010000323.1 GCA_905182935.1 uncultured Nitrospinaceae bacterium
TTAATAGCGGAAAGTGAAATAATTAAAATTATATCCAGAGTAAAAAAAGCTGTGGAAGATATAGATATACCCATTACATTTTTTGAGTTTGGAACTGCAATGGCCTTCTTACACTTTTCTGAACAAAAGACAGATGTCAATATAGTGGAAGTGGGTATGGGTGGTCGTTTAGATGCTACAAGTCTATGTAAGGGAGACATATCAATTATCACTTCTATATCCAAAGATCACACGCTATACCTTGGCGAGGAACTCGAAAAAATTGCTTTTGAAAAAGCATCAATTATAAAGAAAGGTGGTACGGTTTTTGCTATGAAAGGGATAGAAGAAGTTAATCAAATAATTAAAGACATTGCTGACCAAAAATCAGCAAAATTAAATTTTATAGGAGACCATTTCTGGGTTGAAAAGACTAATAATAAAATTTTCTCTCAATTCATAAAATACAGTAATAAAAAACTATGCTTGGAGAACCTTGAACTATCCCTAATAGGGGATTTTCAGGTAAAAAATGCAGCTTTAGCCATATCTGCATGCCTTGATTATGCCAATAAAAATAGAAAGGATTTAAGCGAAGAGTCTATCAGAAAGGGTCTTAAAAGTACCTCTTGGAGCGGACGAATGGAGATCATTTCATCCAAACCAACTATGATACTTGATGCTGCCCACAATCCAGCGGCTGTCAAGGAAATGGCTGACTCTATCAAAAAACTGTTCACTTATTCTAGGGCTATTGTCATTATTGGCGTCATGAAAGACAAACCAAGTGGTGAAATTCTAAAAATACTCTCTAGCTTTGCAGATCATTTCATCCTGGTTCGCCCTAATCACGAACGCAGTGAAAATCCAGAGCGGCTGAAGCAAATTATAAGCATCCATAAAGTCTCCTGCGAGGTCATAGAATCTGTACCAAATGCAATTAGAAAGGTAAAAAAAATCCTTCTACCTGACGATATAGTTTGTATTACAGGCTCAATATTCACGGTAGGAGAAGCAAAAAAGTATCTAAAAAATGAACCTGATTTTAAAACTAGCCTTTCACCTTCTGCTGACAATCACCTTAATGGGTGAGGTCTGCGCCCAAGCTCCCGCCTCCTTATCTTCTAGAAATTCTACTTTAAAAAATAGTGACCCTGTTATTATATCTGCTGACCGCATTACCCAAGGATCAGATAAAAATAGCATACTGGCTTTGGGTCGAGTCAAGATCGAATATCAAAAGAAAAAATTATGGGCTGACAAGGTAATTATTAATAATAAAACTGGCGTTGGGAAAGCTCAAGGTCACGTTGTTTTGTTAGACGTAGATGGATCTAGATTAAAGGCAAAGGAAACATATTTTGATATAAAATCAGAATATGGGAGGCTATATCAAAGCAACGCTATTTATAAAAATAAACGTATAACGGCAAAAAAAATAGAAACACTTTCTAGCAACCACATGAAGCTAGATAGTGCAACCATGACAACATGCAAAGGGGCTCTTCCAGCATGGGAAATTGAAGCTAAAACCATAGATATTAAAACTGGTGATCGGGCATTATTTCGTGACGCTATTTTAAAAATAAAAAACTTTCCGATTTTATATCTACCAATTGGTTATATCCCTATGGATACAACTAGAAAAAGTGGCTTTTTATTTCCAACCTTTGGTTGGAGTAAAATCGATGGCGTTTTATTTGATCAAAAATACTTTTGGGCCATTAATAGATGGTCTGATGCAACCTTAAATACTAGGCGTGTGCTAGGGGGTTGGAACTACGGAACTGAATACCGTTATAAAACCTCAAACACTACGAATGGAACGATTAACGGAAATATTTTTAAAGATAATATAACAGGAAATACCCTCTGGGCAGCAAAGGTGCGCCACGTACAAGACCTTCCAAATAAGTTTAACTTTAAAGGAGTTCTAGATCTTGAAAGCAAACAGAGCCTTAACCAGATCGTCAATGAAAACATTCAAGTAAGAACACGCCGCAATACAATGTCTTATGCATCCGTTGACAAACGATGGAATAATAGCTCACTCAACATTCTAGCTCGATATCAAGGAAGTACAAATAATAAACAGGATGGTGTTCTTGGGGAACTTCCAAATATATCCTACAAAATACAACAAACAAAAATTGGAGATACTCCTTTATACTTTAGCTTAGACAGTAGTACAGCATGGTTTATGACAGATTTGAAAACGCAAAAAGAAGAAGATTATTTTTTTAAAACTTCACGAGTCGATTTTAGTCCTAAATTAATGCTTCCTACCGCAATAGCACCATGGCTTTCTGTGACCTCAATTCTTGGCGCTAGAGAAACATTTTATGGCACAGGTTTAAAAGAGAATGGCTCTAAATTTGAAAAGCTTTCTAGTTTTACTCGCGAGTCATTTAATTTTCGCTCTATTATACAAGGCCCAAAATTTAACAGAGTTTTTAAATTGAACAACTCTACTACAAAAATCAAGCATCTCTTGGAGCCTCGAATCACATATAACTACATCCCCGATATGGATAAAAATGATCGGTTAAAAATAAAAAAATTCGACCGTATAGACACAATAGCCAACGCAGCAAATAGCATAACCTTTGGATTTAACCAACGATTATTAAAAAAGATTAAGGTTGGACACCATGAACATCAAACAAAACAACTATTACGTTTTAACGTTTCTCAAACATATAATATTCGTGAGGCTACAAAACAGAAACAACCCGGAATAAATCGGCATCCGTTTTCCGATATTCGTTTTGATTTGGACAGCAGACCCACCGACTCTTTACTTTTCAACAGTGATGCTTTATATAACATTGAAACTGGTTCGGTAAATAGGTTTAATTTTGAAGCTGGAGTCAAACCAATTAAAGACCTTTGGCTAATTATGGAACGCCGGTGGACAAAAAATGAATCTAATTATATATTAGGCACGCTTGATATGTCTTTAAAACCAGGATGGCGAATGCAGTACAGTGCTCGCTATGATGAACTGGCTTCAACTTTCCGTGAAAACCAATTCAGCTTGTTGTACGATAATCCCTGTAAATGCTGGGGGTTCGCGTTTGACGTAATTGATAGAAAATTAAGCCAAACCAGTGGCGAAAGAGGCAATCAAACACAATTTTTATGGACCATTAAGCTGCGTGGCTTCGGTAACCTTGGAAGCAAAAGCAAAGGTAAATTTGTCCATAGAGGATTTGAAAATGCATTCACCCCTTAGGAAAACAACTAAAACAAACAGCACTTAAATAGATAAGAGCCCTAATGAATTTTTCAAAAATAATTGCTAATATCTCACTAGATATCGGTGCAATAAGGCTTGAGCCTGATAAACCATTTCTTTGGGCATCTGGATATCTAATGCCTGTATATAACGATAATAGGCTATTATTAAGTAGCGCAAAGTACCGTCAGATAATTAATGATGGTTTTCAAGAAATTATTACGCGAAAAAAAATTAGCATCGATGTTGTAGCAGGAACAGCCACCGCTGGCATACCTGCTGCCACAAGTCTATCAAATACGTTAGAAACTCCCTTAATCTATGTACGACCAAGTTCAAAAACTCATGGAATGCAAAATAAAATCGAAGGGTTGTTATACCCAAATCAAAAAGTGGTGGTAATAGAAGACCTTATATCGACCGGTGGTAGCGCAATCAAAGCAGTAACAGCTGTTCGAGAAGCAGGAGGCCAAGTTGAAAACTGTCTGAGTATTTTTAGTTATGGATTTTTAAAAGCAACCAAACAATTTAAAAATATTCAGTGCCAATTGCATCACCTTTTAAACTTTGAAGAACTTCTAACTATTGCGAGAGAAAACAATAAATTAAGTGATAGTCAGTTTTCGATGCTGAAATCATGGCATGGTGACCCTTTTAATTGGGGGAGGAAAAATGGATTTACTAATAAAACCCATTAAAACACCAAATCCTTTAAAGTGACTGCTCTAAGCCAACCAAAACCACAATAATAGACCCATTAAAATATTGACACCATAACCTTATAATATTAAGATCAAAAGTTCTAAATTAGAGTTAAACGGAGAGGACCTTTTAAGTATTCTGCACGTAAAACTTCATAAAAATAGTATACGACTAAATAATTGGTTAACTTGCCCAATAAAATCACTTTAAATAAAGTTTTCAGGAGACAAAATCAGGATGAGCAAACTACAAATTGGACCAATCGGCATACTTCCCCCTTCAGCAACAGTACAAGGTATTTTCCAGCCTGAAAAAGGTTCCGGAAATCAATTGGTGGAAGGCGAACATAAGCCTGAAGAAGAGGCAATTGAACATTGGGCCATTCAAATGGTAACAAGAAGAAATCCAACCCTATTTCCTGGGCCGTTGATTGTTTGGGGATGGAATAAGGAAGCCGAGCATAAAGCAGCACTCGTACTTGAATTAGCGGAGGTAATCCCTGGGTGTAATATAATTACAATGCCTGACTACAGACCAATTTACCCAAAAATTGATCCAGAAGCAGTTATAAACCCTTGCCACCCCAATCTAACTGTTCAGCATAACAAAATTGAAGTTTGCGCTCTGGTTGGAATACACTGCCACTTTGCAAATATCACATTAAAAATGATTCGGGCTAACACAAACTGTTATACCACCGCACTTTGTCAATATGATGGTCATGAAGATGCCCTCCTATCAATTAGGGATTTAGATGCAGCGAAATTAGAAAAATTAATAGCTGCTGTTAAGAGGGTGTTAAAAGAAGGTACCGAGCCTTGGGCCTTAACCTCTGCAGGAAAAGCGGAGTTAGAAGAAATCAAAGCAATAAAAACAAGAGAAAAGCCAGATGAAAAGTCAGAAGCAACTTTATTCATGGCTGACTTAGAACAAGGCTTAGACGAAAACGCTGAATAATCAATTAAATAAAAAATACCCCCGTACTCTCAAGTACGGGGGTATTTTTTTATTTACATCCATAGATTTATTTTAAATTTAATGGTCGTTTTCTTGAGTCACACTAGGCATTCACGCGTTTCCTCATATAAAGTATCCCTCTCCATGGGAACTCGCCCCGCCTCAATTATCATATCGACTATGACATTCTTATAAAAAATTTGTCCCGTGACGCCCCCGGCAGCATGAATAATTTTTTCCTCAACTACAGTCCCATCCATATCATTAGTCCCGAAGGAAAGAGACATTTGAGCAATTTGCGGAGTAATCATAATCCAAAAGGCTTTAACATGTGGAAAGTTATCTAGCATAAGTCGTGATACTGCCAAGGCTCTCAGGTCAAGCTGACCAGTGGTACCCTTAAGAAAACTGAGGTTTGTGTTTTCTGGATGGAATGCTAATGGTATGAAAGTTAGAAAGCCATTAGTTTTGTCTTGGAGCTCACGTAACCGAATCAAGTGATCTGTTCTTTCTTCAACATTTTCTACATGGCCGTAAAGCATAGTAGCGTTACTTTTCATTCCAACTGAGTGGACTGTTTCATGAACATCAAGCCAGTCCTGAGCATTTGTTTTCTCAGAACAGATTTTCTTGCGCACTCGCTTTGCAAAAATCTCAGCACCACCCCCAGGAATGGAACCTAACCCAGCATCACGTAATGCAATCAAAGTATCCCTTAGAGACATTTTAGAAATATCGGCTAAATAATCCAACTCAACAGCAGTGAAAGCTTGTATATGGACACCAGGAAACCTTTCCTTAAGACCAGAAATCATATCTAAGTAATACTGGAAAGGGAGGTCTGGATGCAGTCCTCCTACAATATGAAACTCGCTAACGCATCCGTTTTTATATTTTTCTGCATCTAAAAATATTTCATCAAGAGATTTTGTGTAAGCGGTGGGGTTATCTTCCTTAACTCCAAAAGCACAAAACTGACAACTATTCACGCAAACATTAGTATGATTTATGTGTCGATTATGAATGAAATAGGTATCACTTGCGTGCATCCGTTCCCTAACTATATTTGCTAAGTAACCAACCCCTAGAAGGTCAAACGAGTTCCACAATATGATTCCATCATCTAAAGTAAGACGCTCTTCAGATCGAACTTTTTCCTCAAGGAATTTTAGTTTCTTATCTTCAAAGTCAAAAAGCATAAAAGCCTCAAGTTATAAATAGTTAGAGATTCTATTATATTACACTTAATATTAAAAAAGTAAGAGAGAAAGCTTCTAAAATAAAATATATTCAACGGTATCTAGCGCAAAGACATATTCACGCCTTCATTAAAATTACATATTATTACTTTTAATTGGGCCCCGTGTCGACTTAATACAAAGTGCAATCAATAATAACGAAAACCATCAAAAGAACACTTATTAATCCATTAATATTAAAAAAAGCTTTATTAACATTCGACAGATCACCTGGGCCCACAAGTGAATGCTCGTAAAACAGGAGGCCTCCAACAACGATAACCCCGAATAAATAAACAACACCAAGAACCGACAAATACAATAATGCGAGAAGAAAGCAAACCATTATACAATGAGAATAAAAAGAAAACCTCAAAGCAGTCGTGATCCCAAATTTTTGTGGAATTGAATACAGATTATTTTTACGATCGAAATCAATATCCATACAAGAATAAATAATATCAAACCCAACAAGCCAGAAAACAACTGCCGCCCCAAGAACCAGAGACTCTATTGAAATTTCTTCTCGCACAGCAACCCAAGCCCCAATAGGAGCAATTGAGATAGCGAACCCCAACCATAAGTGAGACAACGAAGTGAAGCGCTTTGCAAAAGAGTATCCAAAAACGATAATCAATGCCACAGGTGAAAGCATAAAAGCAAGTTGATTTAACTGAAAAGCAGAAAATACAAAAAGCGCTGAAGAAACAAAAAGAAAAAACCAATACGAGTTCACACTCAACTTACCTGCAGGTAATGCGCGGTCTTTGGTGCGTGGGTTCAGTTTATCTATTTTAGAATCGACAATCCGGTTAAAACCCATAGCCGCATTCCTTGCCCCAAACATCGCAAAAAAAATCCACATTAAAATGCTCCATCTAGGCGACCCCTCTGATGCTAAAAAAGCACTCATCACAGCAAAAGGCAAGGCAAATACAGTATGATGAATTTTAATATCAGAAAATATTATTTTAATATTTCTAGAAAAAATAAAAAGTAACCCCTCAGGCAATATCAATCTAATAAAAAACTAAAGACTTGCAAAAAACCAAACAGCATAGTTATATAAAAACCTTGCATACATCAATCTTAAGCATATTTACCTTTGTATTAAAATTTAAAAAAAATAATACCTACTCAAGATTATGAAAAATTATAAACGACTCCTCTTAATGCTTCTGCCTTACAAAAAAGCTCTATTTATTGGGAGCATTTTTTTAATAGTAGCATCAGGCACCAACTTAGCGGTACCTCTATATATACGCAATCTAGTTGACACGGTAATGGTCGAAAAAAATCTAGACCACTTAAATTCCATTGCCCTAACAATAGGACTTTTGTTCTTAATTCAGTTGGTTTGCCAGACAATACATAATTATCTTTTTGACGTAACGGAAAAGCGGGTAATAGCAGACTTTCGCATAAAGTTGTTTGACCACCTCCATAAAATGTCCGTTAGTTACTTTGTCAAACGGCGCACAGGAGAAATTATGTCTCGCATGACTAATGATGTAACAACAGTCGAAAGCATCGTTACAGACCTACCCGCCACAGCTCTTCAGCAATCAATAAGGTTAGTCGGAGGAATAATAATTATTATATACATGAATTGGAAGCTTACTTTCATGATTCTTATTTTAGCTCCATTGTTAGCGTTGTTTGCTCGAGTTTTTGGACGTAAACTAAAAAATCTTTCGACAGAGATTCAAGATAAGTTAGCTATATCAACAACAATACTTGAAGAAAATATATCGTGTTATCAAATTGTTAAATCTTTTGTACGCGATCAATTAGAATCAATTAGATTTTCTAAAGCAATAGAAGAAAGCTTTGTTTCAGCTCG
>CAJJDL010000324.1 GCA_905182935.1 uncultured Nitrospinaceae bacterium
AGCCCCTACTCTATAAATATTATTAAAAGTTCGGTAGTTCCCACTAATTCCAACATAATCCCATGAAGTTTTTCTATCAATAAATCCAACTAAGTCGGAAATAGTAATACCCTCATAAAGATTAATTTTTTCAAAACTACCTTCTATCAATTTAATATGCTCCTCCTTAAAATCTATGCTCCATATAATCGAATCACCCTTGGAGTCAAACACTTCCAATTGATATAATACTTGCCAATGCCTCCATCCATCCAATTTGTCGCAAGAAATAATCTGGGGAATAAAATGATTTTTAAAAAAGTTATCTATAGTTAAATTTTGTTTTTTAATATTTTCACTATTTGTTGGGGGCGAAATAATAGGTTTAACTTCCATTACAGGCTTAAATACTATTTTATTACTATCGTTATCTTTTATTTTAACAAAATCAGAAGCCTGTCTTTCTATCTTAACTCCATCTTTTGATATATAAGCAATATCTCCGGATAAAAATGTACTTGACTTGATATCAGGGCAAAAAAATCCTAGGTCTGATAAAAACTGCTCAGATGTAGTCGGGAATGAATAATGGTTTAGAAAGGACAGTTCATCTCTATATCTAAATGATGCTGAACCAGGAACCACGAATTTTGCTTTTAGTGCTTCTGCTACCTTAAGAAAAGAACTATATTCATCAAAAGGTAAATTTAAACTTTTATGGTGGTTAAAATTACCTTCCAAAAGTGGAAGAAATCTGGAGTGAGCAAAATCTATGCCCCCATATAGCTTATTAATAAGCGAAATTATTTCTGGATTTACCACTGTATCAACCTGATTCCAGATAGTTACCTCTCCATCATTAACAATAAGACCATGTTCAGGAAAAGAATCTCCTTCATTCAACGATGGAGTTGGAGTAAGTGTCGCGTCTCCTACACTTATGTCCACAAAATCTTCAACAATTCTAATATTTTTAAAGCCTAGCTCTTTTAAAACATCGATTAAAATATTGTCCTTTGGTACTAAGATTAAGGTTTTAGGTTTCAATATTGTTACATTTTGAGATAAGTGGGCTAGAGTGCGGACATCGAAATGATCCTGATGACGATGCGAAATATTTAGGACATCAATAGGTGGAATTTTAGAAATATCTAAGTTAATACTTGGGCATAAAACATTCACCTCTTCCCAAAGATAATCAAACCATACAGGGTCAGTAAGTATTGTAGTTTTGTTGGATTGTATGAGCATGCAAGCATGCCCAATAAGAGTTGTCTTTATCATAATAATATTAATAAAATAAATATTCTTGAGAAGGTTAACTGAATATGACTACCTTCTCAAGGCCTATCCTTTTTCGTTACTAGTTTTTAAATATAATGTAATAATGAACTAAATTATAATAACTTTAATTAGGGTATAAAAATAATGGAACAACCTGCAATTCAATTTGAAGAAGGCAAGGAATGCCCTGTGCAAATTGCTGGTACAGGAGGCGGCCTATCATTCTCGCCTTCTGGCGACATGTTATTTATGGCTAATGTAGAAAATATAAGCCAAGATCAAATAAGCGCTTGGGAAGGTAAATGGAGAACTAAGTTATTTGTGGAATCAGAGTTTCCCGCAATACCACTTTTTGCCATAGGAAGTGAGAGTTGGATACTAGAAGCACCCTGCAATCCAACTGAACAAGAAAAAGAAACACCCGGCTACTGTGAGGCTTTATTTGCTAAAGAATCATATGAAATGGGAGCGATCCTCGTAGAGGCTAGCACTCACATTATAAAAAAAATCACAAGAATTGAACTAGATGAAATGTTTATAGAACGTATGGTTATGTCTTGGAATCCTTTTAGAGGATCTGGAGATAAATACACGAAATCTTTTGACCAAAGTACCTTTAACATTAAAGTAGCTGAAGTTTTTAAAATGAAATCGACTAAGGAAATGTGGGTTGGTTCCTGGTAGCGATTATATTTTTTAGCAATTCTGATAGAAGAATACACATATAAATGGCAATAATTTAAATATTATGCTATAAGTTAAGATGATTGGTTTGAAGTATTATTTTGTAGAGAGTCGAAATAATATCTATGTTAAAAGTTGAATTTTAAAATGGCTAATTATTTATTTGAGATCCTTCTTTACAAAGGTTCATAGGCATGACTAATCTTTATTTTATGAATCGGGTAGCCAATTTCAAAATTACTTGAGAGGGCATCTCGAATATTATCAGGAGATAGCAAGAATGACAGCTGGAACAGTTAAATGGTTTAACGAGAGTAAAGGGTATGGTTTTATAGAGTCTGAAGATGGAGAAGATTGTTTTGTTCACTTTTCCGAAATTCAAGGAGAGGGATTTAAAACACTAAATGAAGGTCAGGCAGTTGAGTTTGAAAAATCTATGGGGCAAAAAGGTCCGCAAGCATCTAAAGTTGTTCCAAAGTAAAAGCATTTCTACATGAATCCGGTGGAGCGTTAGCTCTACCGGATTTTTTTGTTTGTTAACTTACTCTAGATAGAGGATAAAAAAAATATGCACCCAGTTAAAGTCTTCGATAATTCCGGAAATCTTAAAAAAATTATTACGGTAAAATCATTGCAAAAAAGATCAGACCAAATAATTGAAACACCTTCGATAATAAGAAAAGCAGGTCGTAATATAAAGAACCCCGATAACAAAATAAGTACTAACAATGACAACAAGCCAATTTAATAAAATTAATTTAAGTATAGCCTTTTCTATAAATTCATATAAAAATTTATAGAATTTTATTATTTAAATAGTCATT
>CAJJDL010000325.1 GCA_905182935.1 uncultured Nitrospinaceae bacterium
GGTTTTGTTCCAACCTCTGGTGCCTCTTTTTTTGCGGTGGGATCACAAATAAAAAAACACATCTTAACTAGATAAGTTTTAGAAGGACAGGTCACTACCACGCAAGTGTTTTAAAATTTCATCAGAGACTTTCGTGAATAGTCTCCTTGGGTTGCCGCCGAAGGTTCCGCCCTTTACCCAGGAATCAATCGTCCACGCTCCAACTTTTTGTCCTTCGTCATAAAGCGCGACTTTGACTTGTAGTTTACCATGAGCTGATTTTGAAAAGCCAAAAGTAGAAAAACGTGCTATGCGGCTACCTTTTGAGTAGTCTAAAATTTTATACTTAAGAACGTACTTTGGCTCCTCATCAGCAATAACAAAAATGGTACGAGCCATCATATCTTCTAATACATACTCTAGTTGTGCCCCTGCGTCTACTAGTTTATAGTCACCCTTGGTTAAATCTCTTATTACAATTGTGTTTTCTGTGTTCTTAAAGTTCTTTTTGATTTGGGAGTCTACACCACTGCAAGCTGAAAAAAATAAGAGAATAGAAATTATAAAATATGTATGTTTCATATCTAAATCCAAGCTAATTAGTATTAAATTAGTATCGGTTAATTTAAAGACGTACTTGAGGTTGTGTTGAAATAGAATAATTATATCATAGTTTATTTTTTGATAGTGTTGTCACCTAGGTGAGAACCTTAAAGAGGGAGCTAGTTTATTTAGGCATAAACAGGTGAAGAATTTTTTCTTCTACACCACTGAACCAGATTTGAATTTCTATAGGAATGAGGCTATTTATGTATGTGATATACCCCATTGACAAGGCTATACCAAGAATAATTAATAGGAGCCCACTAAAAATATTAGTTGTGTGAAGAGATATTGGGTGTCCTGCTAGACTGAAGTCCCATCCCTTTCCACGTAGCACTCGCCAAAATAATCCATCCTTAGGTAATTTGCTGCAGAGTGTTGCAATAAAAATCAATGGAAGACCAAGTCCAACAGCATAAGAAAAAAGAAGAGACATTCCTTGAAAAATTGTTTTGTCTGATGCAGCTAGAATAAGAATCCCTGAAAGAATAGGTCCGACACATGGTGTCCATCCCAAAGCAAAGGTGGCACCAAAGAGGAAAAACCCAAAGAAGGTAGATGCTGGGCGTCCCTTAAAGCCGGCTCCAGAAAAACCTTTACCGAACAGAGTCATAAAACCAAAAAGCACAACAATTATTCCGCCAGCCGTCGTTAGTGAAAACATATACTCGCGGAGGAGACCACCAAAAAAACTTGCGGAAGCACCCATCCCGACAAATAAAGATGCTAGCCCAAGAAAAAAAGCAATCGACATAAAACCCATATGAGTCCGACCTGCTTGAAGTGTGACTGCAAAATAAGCAGGCAAGATCGGAAGTGTGCATGGCGAAAGGAAACTAAACACGCCAGCAGCAAATGCTAAGAAAATTAAAATTAGCATGCCCGATTCCGGCAGATTAGGTTTTACTTCAAAGGGGTTTGATTGTGCTAAAGTTTTTCCACTATTAGAAAATAGCGTGTTGTCAGACTTTATGTTTTTTTCTTTAGAAGAGGAATTTTTGAGATTATTTGTCAGAGTTTTCGTGGATAAGCTATTAAGCTTCATTGCCATAGGCACTTCACTACTTACACAACGAAATCCGACGTCGAGTGCAGAATGCTCTGGGTTCAAAAATTCACGATAACCACTGCGAGCAAACATTTTAAGAGCTAAGAGGTAGGTGGTACCTGGAAAATGTCCGATATTTTTGGCAGATTGTCCCCGTAATACTTTAAAACGCTTACCAAAGTTTTTATTTTGATAGGTACTTCCTTTATAGGGGTTATAGTCATCTTCTGTCCATTCCCAGACATTTCCAACTAAATCGCTTACCCCAAACGGAGTTGCACTTTTTGGATACGATCCTACTTCGGCAAGAGAATTTTTATTTCCTGATTTAGACGATAAATTTGCATAACCGCTATTAAATTTTTTCCCCCAAGGATATTGATTGCCTGTTTCACCACGAGCAGATTTTTCCCATTGTTTTTCAGAAGGTAGTTTTTTTTCGGCCCATTGGCAAAAATTAGAGGCATCGTACCAGTTAACATTAACAACGGGGAATTTCTCTTGACCGGTGGGAAAGGTATTATTTACCCAGTATTTTGGGGCAACTGCATTCAAATCATCAATATATACTTTATATCGACGGTTAGTCACCTCATAGCGGTCTATGTAAAATTCTTTAAGAAAAACATTTTCCTCTGGTCCTTCATCTGCATACCACGCCTTAGGTAGGCCCAGCGAGAGAGCTTCAGCCGAATTATCTTTTTTGTTGGTCCCGAATAAAAAAGACCCAGCTGGGATAAGGACAACATCGCCTTCTAGCTCATTAAGGTGAGCATCTTTTGCATTTGCGCTTGAAAAAAAATAAGCACAGTAACACACGCAAGTATATTGTAGAGAAAACATTTTTTTTTATATTTTTTTACCATAACTTTAGATCGTTTGGAATTTTAGGTGCCTTTCTGGCACGCTAGTTCTCGTTTGCTCAAAATTTGTTTTAATGTCATGTCTTTGAATTAAATGCTCCGTTACCCCTGCACACCCAAAGGAAAAGAGTATCGTTAAAATCAGTAACCCTAAGGATAATTTTTTCATAATCCCATCACACAATTATTATATTCACTTTTCTTCAGCTAAATAAGATGGTTTTTGAATTTCTTTTTTTTTCAGAAGACTTTCAAAATACAGTAATGTTTTAGGGGCAGACCAGTTTTCGGCGCCTTGAAGGACTCCGATAATTATTCCTTGTGGGTCAATTAAAATTGTAGTGGGTAGGCTAACAATTCCGTATTGACGGCTTACAGCCATTCGTTGATCAAGTAGCATAGGAAATGTAATATTTTTTGCTACGACATAAGGCTTTACCACACGTTTCCCAAACATATCGTTGGAAATTCCAATCATATCAAATCTTTCTGATTTGAACTGGAGATACAATTGTTCCAGTGAAGGCATTTCAATTTTGCACGGACCGCACCATGTGGCCCAGAAGTTTATTAAAAGGTGTTTACCGCGAAATTGATGGAGACTTACATTATTGCCATCTAGATCCTTGAGAGTAAAGTCACTAGCAATATGCTTATCTTCTTTGGCTAAAGCTTGGGAGGGCAGGGACATTGTCGCCATTATTATAACGATAGCGATAAGAAATCCGGGTGACCAAAGTTTGGACATGTGGGTAGAGTAACTCTTTTTAAAACGTAATATTTAAAATCCACATTAGACGGAGGTGTATAAAACTATTCGACGGATTCTACGCAACGAACCATGGGAATTGCTTTTTTTAATGCTTTTTCAATTCCCATCTTGAGTGTAAGAGTTGAACTAGAGCATGATACGCAAGATCCAACAAGACGAACCTTTACGACACCATCATCAATATCTACCAGCTCCACGTTCCCACCATCCTTAATGAGCATAGGACGTATTGATTCAAGAACCTCCTCGACTTCTTCTTTCACACCTTTTACCTCTTATTTTTTTATTTTAGGACTATAACTGCGTTATCCCACCTGCCCATTTGCAAGAGCCTCTTTT
>CAJJDL010000326.1 GCA_905182935.1 uncultured Nitrospinaceae bacterium
TTTCTGATTAGCAAAATTTAAAAATAGTCCTGAGATTAAACCAGGTTCGTTTTTATCTACAAACTCATATAATTCAATTTGGTTTAATTTGTTCTTTGATATGTCTAAATTTTTATTAGATGCAGAATTTGCACAAGAGGTTATTGCATCAATGTAGTTGATGTCAGCATTGGAGGCATGAAGCTCAGAAAGTATTTTGCCTATTATTGTTCTTTGAGTTTTTTCCTTATTATTTTTTGATATTTTTATCAATGGGTAAAGAATTGAGCTAAGTTTGATTATTTCTGTTTTATTCGAAAGAGATTTTTTGATTTCTATTAACGGTTTAATTTTTATTTGCTTTGAATTTGATGTTAAATTTTCTAGATGATTGAATGTTTTTAGGGAACTTGGTGCCTTATTATTTTTGTAAAGATCGGGAAAGATGTGTTTTAACATGCCACTGTTATGCATCGCTTCGATAGAAGGGCTTGCTTCTGTAGAACTTAGTAAGATTTTAAGTTCGCTTAAAATTCTCTCAGTAGCCACATGATTAATTTTCGCACCTAGTCTTTTAATTTCATTAAAAGTAGCACTCTCAATTTTAAATTGAATTTTACTCATAAATCTAAATGCACGCAGCATTCGCAAAGGATCACTTAAGAATGTTGGGCCTGGCAGCACGCGAATAATTTTTTTATCAATGTCATGTTTCCCATTGTGTGGATCAATAAAATCCTTGCTACCTTCGATAAAATTTTGCAAGGAAATAGCCATGGCATTGATTGTGAAATCACGTTGGCTCAAATCCGTTTTTATTGACTCTCCTTGGAGCTCAGAAAAATCAAAGCAGATGTTTTTTTTGATAACAACACGGAACGTTTCTCGTCCTGGCGTATTGTCTAGCGGGACAAGAGCAGACTTTGTTTTATATGCATATTCTCTTGCTAGAGTGGAAGCACCACTGACAGCGAAGTCGAAGTCGGAGCATTGACGACCTAAAATAAGGTCTCTTAGGGTACCACCAACTATATAGAGCTTTGATTGGTGCAACTTGCTTAGTTGTAAAATTTTTTGAAGTTGTTTCTCGATCATTTTTATTAAGAAGACCATCTAAGGAAATGGAGGGAGCTTTTATGTTTAACGAGGAGAGCTAAGCATCCCACCCTGAATTGAGGCGAACCTGTTTTGAAACAAAGATTCTTCCATCTTCCTTTACTAGGTGAAGGTCAGTGTTGGTTAACGTTCCAATAATCTGTTGCAGGTTTTGAGAGGGTTTGCTTTGAGGGTCTTTTATGAGAAATGGAACCATGTCTTCAACAGAATCTCTCACACGATCACTTTCGACAATGTAGCCTATATAGTTCAGGTTGACGTCTAAATATTTTTTTACTAAATTAACCATGTTGTTCCCAGCTAGTAAATCTTTTTTACTGCGAACTCGATTTATAATTATAGAGGGTTTGAATTTTTCAATTATTTGGTTGATTTCTATAGTTTGAGAGTTATCTATATTGCTTATGTTTTTTCTTAGTGTATCTACTGAGTATGTTTTGAGATCTGTTTTTAAATACTTTGAATGATCTACCAGTTTTTGTAGGTTAGGGAGGTCTTTTAGATGTAGGCTTATTCTCCTGAATAGTGCAGAACGGATAAAACTAAATGTTTTCATAACGGATGTTATTTCCGGAGAACTCATTACGATGCTTTGTGCGCTTATGTTAAAAAAATCAAGTATATTAAAACTTGTTCCCGGACCTAGGTCGAGAATTACAGTGTCTGCATTAAGTTTTTTGATGAATGATATTATTTTTTTTACATGCTCTGTGTCGATATTCGCACTACCAGGGTTGTCCCCAGCGCTACTTATAAACTTAAGATTACTTATGCCGGTTTCTATTAATAGTGATTCTGGAGATTTATTGTTGATGAACAAATCTTGGAATCCATGAATTGGATGGCTTATGCCGAGTAAGGCGTGTAAGTTGGATGCACCAAAGTCACCATCCATTAGAACGACCTTCTGGCCACTAAGAGCTATGCCGACGGCAAGGTTTGTGGAAATTATACTTTTGCCGATACCGCCTTTACCTCCGCCAACCGGAATAATATTTATTGATGATGCCATTAAGGTTTATTTAATTTGATTGTTTTTGGCAGTGCAAAGTTTTTTGTTAATCAGTCGGAGTTTATGTTTTTTTGTTTAGCCATAAATATAAATGATTCCAATTGGCTTAAATACTCTTTATTGGACCTTGATTTTTTTATGCTTTTATAGTTCACACTGGCAGGTTGGTAGTTATTTTTATTGTCACTAGTAGTTTTGGTAATTTGCTGTGTTGTCTTAGATTCGGTTTCAAGTGATTGAAAGCGGGTTTCCAGTTCTGCCTGAAATGTTTTTAGTCTACTGACTAAGGCATCAGTTTTTGCTGAGACTGAAGAATTGAGCATGCTATTTAGTAAAGGACCAGCAGTTAAAGATTTTTCTTTGATCAGCTTTGAGTGAATGGTTGAAGTTGTTTCGGCTTGTTCTATTGATTTTGGTTTTATTAGTTCTTCCACTTCTATTTCTTTGAGAGAAAGTTCAATTCGCTCAGGGATATTGAAGGCTGGAGTTGGCGTGGTAATATCCATAGGTTCTTTCTCTAATTCAGAAACAGCTTCTAGGAAATCCGATACTTCTTCTAGCTTTTCTTCTTCTGGAACAGCTTCTACCGATTCTTTCTCTAATTCAGAAACAGCCTCTAGGAAGTTAGTCACTTCTTCTAACTTTTCTTCTTCTGGAATAGCTTCTATCGATTCTTTTTCGATTTTAGAAATTGCTTCTAAAGAATCAGCAAATTTATCTAATTCGTCTTGTTCTTCTTGATCTGTAGTGAGTTCAGTTGCTGCTATCTCTGGTGTTAAGTTATCTTTTTCTATGGAGTTCTTTGCTGGCATATCTGTTTCGAGTGGTTTCTCAGCAACGGTGTCATAAAGTTCAGTCCACTCATCATGGTTGCTCTCCCAGCTCAGCTCAT
>CAJJDL010000327.1 GCA_905182935.1 uncultured Nitrospinaceae bacterium
GTTCATCTCAATACAATTTTCCCGTAAGGTTGCGGGTTTTCGACATGGAAGAGTGAAACTAGAGGTGCGAAAGCTGCAATGGGATATGATCTTAGATCGGATTATGAATATTGGCTTGCCAAGGAAAATGATGGGTTCCCTAGTGCAGTGCGCCTTGTTAGACAAAATAAGCTTAAGGCAGAAAATATTGATGGTGAGCCTCGATTTGTCAATAATGGTAATGGAACCGTGACTGATAACGAAACACAACTCATTTGGAAAGAGAGCGACTCTTATTTGGACCTTGATAAATGGGTGAGTTGGGGAGAAGGAAAAAATTATATCAATAGTTTGAATCGCGAACAATATGCAGGTTGTGTTGAATGGAGAATGCCAACCCGAAAAGAAGTTGAAACTATATTTGATGGGGGTAACCCTATTACGGATAAATATGGTGATACTGTACTATTGGCTCCAGAATTTCCGCCAGGAGCTGGGCAGACCTGTTGGACTAAAACACTTCATAAAACAGATAAGGCGCTTGCAATACGTTTTCAGTTTTATAACGGCGATTATAAGTGGCATCAGATTGGATTACGCAGCCATGGGGTTCGGGCGGTGAGTAATATTAAAAAGTAGTTTTATGGATAATGAAGTCTTCCCACTTGGAATAGGCTGTATAAACTCTTAAAATATAAAAATTTAAATGAGTTCTGAAGAAGAAAATTTGCTTAATGAAACCTCTGCCGATCAGGCGAGGTTTAAGGATGGCGAAAATGACATTGTCATTGACCTATCTAAACGACTGATATGGATGAAAAATGATACTTATCAATTGAGCCAAAAATGGATGAGTTGGATTCAGGTACGTGATTATGCTTTAGAGTTAAATAAAAAAAAATATGCAGGTTTTAATGACTGGCGCATGCCAAGTACACTAGAAGCTAAAAGCCTTTATGATAAAAAGCAGTCAAATAAAGACTATTGGGGACAAGAAGTTCCCGTTGATAAAATTTTTAATTCAGGTTTTGGATTTTTATGTTGGACCAGTGAAGTAAGAAATCAAGTTCAGGCGATACGTTTTGGTTATCGCAGAGGTGTCACGACTTTCGATGATGCATATAGAACATCTCGAGGTGCTAGTCGTTTAGTCAGGGATATTCTTAAAGAGGATAACCTGTAACAATAATTTATAAACATTTTATTAAATAGCTAAGTAACAATGTGGAACTTGAAGGAGCTTCGGTATTGATGGAAGAAAAGCAATTTTTCGATAATGGAGATGGTACCGTCACAGACAAAGAAACTAACTTAATGTGGAACCAAACAGATGCATATCAGGATACAAGTAAATGGTCTAACTGGTTTATGGCAGAAGACTATATTAAAGCATTAAATAATAAAAAATATGCAGGGTACGTTGATTGGCGAATGCCGACTGTAGAAGAGGCAGAAGAATTATTTAATGAAGACGAACATATAAGAGATATGGATCGATTCGAAATTTATATCAACTCGGCATTTTCTCCAGGAGGTGGGTTTACCACATGGACTTCTGATGAAAGGCCGCATGGGACAGCTTGTATTTTTTATTTTAGGTATGGTCATGCAAATAGTAACCATAAAGAAGATATTACTAAAGACACAATTAGGGCCGTCCGGAATATTGATGTACAAATAATTTAAGATAATGGTAGTAAAGTTAAACTTGAAGGAGAAGGGTTATCGAATCTTATAGAGTTATTAATAAACAGGAAAGTCTTAACTCAGTCATCCCATACAGGTTTGAAGAAGAAGATTTCGAGAACACCTATATTCTGGAAGATTTTTACTGCACTAATCCATTTTGTGACTGTCAACATGTAACCATTTCATTCGTTCAACAAGATAATAGAAGTAACCAGCTGACCTTTATGCTTAACTTTGATAAAACTCAAGGGCAATTACCCAATCAAAAAAAATATACCAAGGTTCAATCTAATATTATAAAAGGGTTTGTTGCAAATTTTCCAAGTGAGCTTTTGGTGTTATTTAAACAGAGATATATGGAGGCGAAGGCTTTTGGGGAGAAAGATCCCAAGTCTTACTTAATTTTAGAGTCAGGAAGGTACGTTAACTATATGGAGTGTTTTCCTCGAAATAATGAGAACTTAAACTTCGCATGTGAAGAAGAAAAATTTTTTGCCGAAGATAGCTATGAACTTGACCCAAGAATTGATAACCGTGATGTAAAGTTAGTATTTTATCCATTTGAGTTGGACGAAAAAAACCTGAAACCGATTTTTACATACACATACTATTTTGAAGAAAGCAAGAGGGCAGATGCGGACAGTAAAATAGATGCAAAGGCCAGCGATATTCTTTTGGGACTTAACCAGACTTTACCAAATGTTATTGATATTTTTAAAAAAAGGTATAAAGAATGTAAATCAATTGGAGATGACCTGTTAAAATCGGGTCCCAATGTGCCAACATTCGAGGGAGAGTTAAAGCCAAACGATTCTTGCCCCTGTGGTTCGGGTAAAAAGTATAAAAAATGTTGCGCTAACAAGTTAAACTAATTTAAATTCCAATACATATGCTCTATTCAATTAATTTTATTTATACTCTAAGATCGGATCTTTTAAATGGCTAATATAGAAAGAAAAGTTAAAAAGGTACAAGCACGCCACATACTAGTTGCCAGCAAGGAACTAGCTGAAGAAATAAAAAAGAAGGTTGATGATGGTGGTGATTTTTCTAAACTGGCTGAGGAGTTTAGCGAGTGCCCATCAAAAAAAAGAGGCGGTGACCTTGGCTGGTTTGGTAAAGGCGCAATGGTTCGTCCATTTGAAGTAGCGGCTTTTTCTGCAGATGAGGGTGCAATTGTTGGGCCAGTAAAAACCGAATTTGGGTATCATATTATTTATGTGTATGAAGTGCAAGATGATATTAATCCAGATGCAGGTCCACCTACAGGAGATGAAGATGCCGATGAAACTACTTTGCGCATGGTGGCTGAAAATTATGCGCATGAGTTTATGATGCTTGGTTATTCAAGTAAGAAAGTGCTAAGCCTTTTTACTAGCCCTCACTTTAAGTCAGCAAATGCGGTTTATAATATCCTTGGTCTTGATGAGACTAACAAAATTATAGCGCAGGTATTTGGTCAAGAAGTAGCAGAATCGAGTGAAGACAAATCAGAAAATCCAGATAGTTCTACTGAAGAGAGTAAAAAGGAATAAAATAATTTAGATTAAGTGCGCAAAAAGGGCAGGCTTAAAATTACATTGATGATAGCATTATTTTATCACTTATAAAGTAACAGTGCTAACGTTCAAGATGCCTGATATTTCACGAAGCGTTTGGATAGTTTTATCGTTAGGTTGCGAGTCTATATTTACAACAGCCACAGCCTTTTCTCCTTCTTTAATTCGTCCTAAATGAAATCCAGCAATATTAATATTGCTAGCTCCTAAGGCACTTCCAAGACGGCCTATAACTCCGGGGATATCATTGTTAGTGAGAATAAGCATGTCTTTTGAAAGTACTGCTTCAAAATAAAACTCATCAAACTGAACAATTCGCGAGTCTCCTTTTCCAAAAACAGAACCTGTTACACTACGTTCACCTTTGTTTGTTTTTGCCGTAACCTTTATGGTGCTTGTGTACTCATGTACCTCGGTACTTTTTGACTCTTTAACTTCAATACCTCGGTCTTTTGCAATGAATGGAGCATTGACCATATTGATGCCTTCAATATTTCTTGTCAGAAGCCCTTTTAAGACAGATATGGTAATAGGGTCGATTCTTTGTTCCGCAACTTCCCCATTGTATTGAACTTCGACCCCCGTCAGAGGCTCATCTAAAAGTTGGGCAATAAAAATTCCTAGGTCTTCCCCTAGTTTAAGATAGGGTTTAATTTTATTCATGCTGTCTGCATCAATAGATGGCATGTTGACTGCGTTGCGAACATTACCATGTGTAAGAAAATCAATAATCTGATTCGCTACATCGATGGCAACTTTTTCCTGGGCTTCTTCTGTCGAGGCTCCTAGGTGGGGAGTGCAGATAATCTCGTCCATGGTTAATAAAGGACTGTCCATGGCTAAGGGTTCTTTAGCGTACACATCAAGGGCTGCCTGGGCTACTTGTTTTGATTTGATTGCTTCGATAAGAGCATCGTCATCAATGAGGTTGCCCCGTGCGCAGTTGACGATTCGGATGCCGGGCTTGGCTAGATTAAACTCTTTAGTGCTGAGCAATGGCTTCCCATCAAGTGAAGGAGTATGTAAAGATATATAGTCTGACCGCTTTAGAAGATCAGAAAGTTCGACGACTTCTACACCAATTTTTTCTGCATGTTCCTTAGATATAAAAGGATCGTGAACCAAAATTTTCATGTAAAACCCTTTTGCACGCTCAGCAACGATGGTCCCAATTCGTCCAAGACCGACAATTCCCAAAGTCTTACTGTGGAGTTCTTTGCCCATGAATTTTTTTGGAGCCCATATTTTTTGATCTTTGAGCATGGAGCGTGCCTGAGGAATATTACGTGACATTGATAGCATAAGTGCCATCGTATGTTCTGCGGTAGTAATAATATTGCCTTCTGGAGTATTCATCACAATAATTCCCTTTTTACCTGCAGCAGCCACATCAATATTATCAACACCTATTCCAGCACGACCAATTACTTTAAGGTTTGTGGCGGCTTCAATGACATCAGGGGTTACCTTAGTCGCACTTCGGACAATCAGACCTTCGTATGAAGGAATAAATTTTATCAGTTCTTCTTTGGTTAAACCGACGTTGACGTCTACTTCTATACCAGCCGCTTTTTTGAGGATGTCGACTCCCATATTTGAAAGATTATCAGCAATAAGAACTTTCATTCTATAACTCCCGTAGTTTTTTAAAAAAGTTTAGTTAAATTATTTGTAGAGTAAGGATAGCGCTAAAATTAATAGCCTTCCAATAGAATCTCTTGTGCTGCCGAGACGCCTTTCCCTAAAGTGATATTATGTCCAATTTTTTTTAGCGCCATTTCTAAAGCTGAAATAGCGATGATGAGATCAAAGGTATCCACATAATCCAAATGTGCGATGCGAACAATTTTGTCTTTCCATTGATCTTGCCCACTAGCAAGGATGAGATCAAAATCGTCCCGCGCCTTC
>CAJJDL010000328.1 GCA_905182935.1 uncultured Nitrospinaceae bacterium
TCTATAAAAGAAAAAAATAAAAAAACTCAAGAATTGGCCAAAGAAACCAAGCTAAGCAGCACTCTTCCAGAAAAATCAAAAACGAAAGAAAAAAAATCTGAGGGGTCAGATCACAAGATGGACGAAGGGTCTAAAATGAAAAAAGCAACAACGAATGTCAAAGGTTCGATGCTAATTAATGGTCTAACACCCGGAGCTGATGCTATTTTATTTTTAGAAACTAAAACTAAAATGAAAGCACCAAATCAGAAAACCCTTAAAATAACTATCGAGCAGAAAGGACTTCAATTTTTCCCTAAACATAACGTGGTTCCAGTAGGTTCTGTAGTTGAGTTCTCAAACCATGATAGAGAAGTACATAATGTTTATTCAAAATCTATCAGCAATCAATTTAATTTAGGTGCTATGTCAGCTGGGATGACTAAAACTATATCATTCCATCAACCAGGACCAATAGTTCTCCGATGTAATTTGCATAAGAATATGGTAGGAACGCTTTTTATTGTGCCCAACGGTTATTACACTCGACCCAATGAGCAAGGTGAATACGAATTCAAAGCGGTAAAAAGTGCAGAATATATCATGCAAGCCTGGGCACCTCATCTTGCACCTAGTGATGTTGAAGCAAATTTAATGTCTGCAGACCTAAACGGTGAAGATAAAACCTTTGATTTTAACATCAAGACTACTTCTCTTCCTGGAGAAGTCCACGATATGGTTGACCCAACCGATTACAAAGCTATAGTTGACAATATTGATAGAGAACTTAAGCTGGCAATTAAAAACTGGGAGGCTGGGAAAAAATATGTATCACGAAAACGTGCGTTAATGGCAACCACAAAATATTTTGCTGGTGGCGGACTTAAAGGCGCCTTAGAAAAAAGTTTTAGTGAAAAACGCGCTCAGGGCTTAGAAGACAAACTAGATGATATTCGAAAAATGATTTCAGGAATTGGCGTCGAAGCAAAATCAATTACGGGAAACTCTCTCCGGAAAAAGGCGGCATTTATAGTTGCTCAACTTAGAGTTAATGTTCAAGAACTCGAAGCTCGACTGAACCCAGACCCCATAAAACTGAAATAAAAAAGACACATAAAGTAATATACTACTTGTGGTTTATTTCTCCTGTGGTCCTAGTTCAATGATAATTCGTGATTTCCCATAACCACCTTCGGCATCATCTTTTTCAAAATAAACTGGAAACTTCCCCTCGCCACATTCAGTCGAAATTTTTAAAAAATCCTCCATCTGTAATATAAGAGATGGATCAACAATTGCTACCTCTCCACTATCTATTTGAACAGTTCCTGCTAGTTTTCTTTCACTCATGTTCTTCAACCTCCCATTTTTATTTAAAATTAGTGATAAAACTCCCGCCTCTCTTTATTTATCGGTTTTATAAAACTATAAATAAAAGAGCTTCATTGGGAATAGCCTGGAACTAAGGATCGAGGAGTTTTTCCTGCAAGAGCATCAATAACATTATCAACTACTAATAGTGCCATCTTGTCTCGTGTTTCGAAGCTAGCACTTCCAATATGAGGTAGCAACATTAGGTTTGATAGTTCTGTCATTCCCTCAGTAATCGCAGGTTCATCTTCATAAACGTCTAAAGCAGCCCCTGCTATTCGACCTTCTTTTAGAGCTGCAACCAAGGCATAATCGTCAATGACTTTCCCACGAGCTGTATGAATTAAATAAGCTGTCTTTTTCATCAGAGCAATTTCATCGTTACTGATCATATATTCTGTTTTCTCGGTCAGAGGGACGTGAAGCGTCAAAAAATCAGATTCTCGTAAAACCTTATCAAAAGTGACGTACTCGACATCGAGTTGATTTTCCTCTAGCTCTGACAAACGATTCCTTTGGTGGTACAAAGTACGCATGTTAAACCCGGTAGCTCTTCTCGCCACAGCACTTCCTATCTCACCAAGCCCGATAATCCCAAGAGTCTTTCCATGCACATCTCCGCCAAGAAAAACTTCGGCCCCCCAACCTTTAAATTCACCCTGTCGCGTATAACGATCAGCCGGAATAATTCTTCTTGCCGCCCCTAAAATCATCGCCCAAGTGAGATCTGCTGTGGTTTCGTGGAGCACACTGGGGGTGTTAGTAACCCATATGTCCATTTTTGAGGCATAGTTCACATCAATATTATTAAATCCCGCTCCATAATTAGCAATAATTTTAAGTTTAGTACCTCGATCGATAATGTCTTGATCAATTCTATCCGTTAAGTAGCTTATAATGGCGTCACTTTCTGAGAATTTTTGTAAGAGCTCTTCTTTTGTAAGTGAATTTCCTGATTGGTTTATTTTCAGGTCACATGTAGAAGAAAGCTTATCCAAAGCTATTTGAGGAAAAATATTGGTCACAGCTACTATTGGTTTCATTTGAATGCAGTCCTTTGTAGATTTCTGTGATAAGATAAAAGCATTGATTTTAAAGGGAAAACGTTTCTAATCTCATGAAAATTCTATTTCTAGTACCCCCTGAAACAATCTCAATTGAATCATCTGTCCCTAAAGCGCTGGAAGGTGGAAAAGGCTACTATCCAAAACTCGGGCTCATGTATGTAGCCTCTTGGTACGAACGCGCCACTGGGAACACACCAGTATTTATTGACTGTCCTCCAGAGGGAACCACGGAAAACGAGCTACTCAAGCAAGTCGAAAAAATTCAGCCCGATATGGTAGCAATGAGCATCATGACATTCAATCTACTTGATGCCCTTCAAACAGCCAAATCTCTAAAACAAAAACATCCAAATATCTTAATTTGTCTGGGCGGACCTCATGTAAACATGTATCCCAAAGAAACTCTTGATCAACCCAATATCGACTATGTTGTATTTGGTGAAGGTGAAAAAATTTTCACAGAACTTGTCACCGCTCTTGAAAAAGATATATCAGACTCTAAAGCCTTGCAAGTCATCAATGGTCTGGGTTGGAAAAAAAATAACCTATCCAATATTAATCCCGCGCAAACCGAACTACTTGATCTTGATGAACTGCCTTTTCCTGCACGCCATTTGGTAGATGTTAGCAAATATCAGCATATCATAGGAGAAGGTAGACAGTTTTTTACCATTCAAGCAACTAGAGGGTGTCCAGCAGCTTGCACCTTCTGTGATATCCGTCAAACCAAGTTCCGTTGCCGTTCTCCGGAAAGCGTCGTCAATGAAATAGAGCAACTAGTAAATATGGGCGTAGATGACCTATTTTTTGTAGACGACACGATAACGATCAATAAGAAAAAGCTCATCGAGATGTGCAACCTAATTATTGAGCGTGGAATAAAAATTAATTATAAAATATCAGCCCGAGTAGACACTATAAATGAAGAAGTACTCCTAGTCCTTAAAAAATCAGGCTGCTACAGAATTCATTTTGGAATTGAAACAGCAAGCCCTAGACATCTTAAGTACTTACAAAAGGGACAAACACCTGAAAAAGTAGAACGCGCCTGTAAAATGACCCGAGAGGCTGGGATTGGTTTTTTTGCTTATATGATGATTGGCATTCCTCATGAAACTAAAGAAGAAATGTTGGCTACTGTCGATTTTGCTAAAAACCTAAAACCGGATTATGCCCAGTTCTCAATATGCACTCCCTACCCAAAAACCGAACTATATCAACAGATGCGCGACGAAGGCATTGTAACTGAAGACTACTGGCAAGACTTTGCGGAGCGACCCCGAGTCGACTTTAAAATTCGATTCTGGAATAAAAATTTCACAGAAGAAGAATTAAGAACGCTTCAAGACGAATGCCACGCTAGGTTTTATAGCAGTCCCCTTTACATCATGAAACAGATCGCTAAGGTAAAGTCTTGGACTGATTTTACTGCTAAAGCCCGCATGGGAACTAAAATTCTAACCAGCAGAATGGGTATTTAACCTCTTAAAAAATACTACCAATCCTACCTACCCTGGTTGATTAGGTTTTCACCCCCTAGTGAGATAAAAATACTCCTCCAAATCTCTTTTAAAGTGGCCCTCATAAAGTGTAGAATCCCTTATGCTCGAAGTAACCGAAATTTATAAAAGTGTCCAAGGTGAATCAACTTATATGGGACTCCCTTGCGTATTTATTCGATTGACCGGGTGTAACCTTCGGTGCGTATGGTGCGACACGGCCCATGCTTTTCATGACGGGGAAAAGCTATCTATGCTCCAAATTATAGATAAAGTGAAATCATATGATATAAAATTGGTTGAAATAACTGGAGGAGAACCTCTTTTGCAAAAAGAAGTTTTTCCACTTATGGAATCCCTTCTAAAAAATGAATTCAAAGTCATGTTGGAAACAAGCGGTTCACT
>CAJJDL010000329.1 GCA_905182935.1 uncultured Nitrospinaceae bacterium
GCCCTCCTGGAATACGAGCGGGAGATCTATATATATTCATTCATGTATCCACCCACGAAATATTTCAACGTCAAGAATACGATGTTTATTGCCGATTAAGCCTATCATTTTCCCAAGCGGCACTAGGAGCAGAAATTGAAGTTCCTTTACTGAATGATGAAACTAAAATCATCAAAGTAAAGGCAGGGACTCAATCGGGAGAGATGATGAGAATAGCAGGAGCTGGAATTCCACATGTTCGTGGGAGTGGATGCGGTGATCAAATTATCCAAATGTTAATTGAAACACCTAAAAAACTTAACAAAAAGCAAAAAGAACTTTTTCAAGAATTAGCTGAGATTGAAGGTAATCCAATAAAGGAAACTTTAAAAGGATTTTTTCAAAAATTAAAAATGTAAAAACAAGAAGTAAATAACTAATTAAAAAATATTCTCAAGGAATTATTTATTGCCATCCATCCACTAAGATAAAATACGCGGCACCCAGCGTGGAACCTGGTTTTTATATTCAAGATAGGATTCACCGAAACGCCTATACAAGCCTACCTCTTCCCACAAAGGAATTATAATAAGACTCCCAGTAAAAAAAATCAAAAACCATAAAAATAACCCAACCGATAAAAAGAAAACTGCCTCTCCTAGAAGAACGCACCAAACACCCAACATCATAGGATTTCGAACATATTTATATAACCCAATACCTATTAGAATTTTTGGTGGTGCCCAAGGGGCTGGAGTCCCCTTGCCGTAATCAGTAAATATGGAAACCGTAACCCAACAAACACACAAACCTACAATTAAAAAAAATAACCCTAAATAAGTTGGCAATAGTACAACTTCATATAATTCAATTTTCCCAGAAAACCAAAGAATTATAAACGGAATCACTCCCATAACATTAAGAGGAAAAAGTACGATCGTCTTAATAAGGGAATACGAAACAGTCATGAGTTCTAATTGTTATAGAATTATTTTAAAAACTGACTGTGAGGAAGGTTGGTTTCTTTCATTAGATACACGTCAACGCCACGAGCAGCTTCTCGACCTTCAGCAATTGCCCAAACGACTAATGATTGGCCTCGGGCCATATCTCCTGCAGTAAAAACACCATCAATGCTTGTCATTTTATTTTCATCGCACCAAACATTTCCGCGGTTATCAAGTTTAACACCTAATTCTGAAATCATTCCTTCATGAACTGGATGAACAAACCCCATAGCTAGCAACACTAAGTCAATATCAAGTTCGAATTCAGAACCTGGTACTTCGATAATTTGAGGGCGACCCGTCTTTGGGTCAGAGTCCCCAAGTTTAACTTCTATAGCATGAACTTTTTTTAATATCCCATTAACACCTGAAAACTTCTTAGTCGAGACACTAAACTGTCTAACCTCAGTTTTTGCTTCTTTGTGCGATGAGCTTACTCTCATAACCATGGGCCATTCAGGCCATGGATTAGTTATCATTCTTTTTCCTGGCGGTTGCGGTAATAGTTCAAATTGATAAACATTTTTAGCTTCTTGCCTAAGCGAAGTACCAAGACAATCTGAACCAGTATCCCCTCCCCCAATAATCAAAACATTTTTATCCTTGGCTGTTATAGCAATATCTTGAGAAATAACATCTCCCTCATTTCGTTTGTTTTGTTGTGGTAAAAATTCCATAGCAAAGTGAACACCATCAAGATCTCTTCCTTCAATTATTAGATCTCTTGATTTTTCTGACCCACCACATAAAACCACGGCATCAAAGTCGTCTGCTATTTTATTAAAAGAAATATCAACTCCTATATTAATGCCCGTAAGAAAAATAATGCCTTCATCTTTCATTAATTTGATTCTTCGTTTGACAACTTCTTTATCTAACTTAAAATGAGGAATACCATACATCAATAAACCACCTACTCGGTCTGATTTTTCATAAACTGTTACCGAATGCCCTACTTCATTTAATTGCGCAGCACATGCCAAACCAGCAGGTCCAGAACCAACAATAGCTATATTTTTTCCTGTTCTATTTTTCGGTGGATTCGGCTTTATATATCCCTTCTCAAAACCCTTATCTGCAATAGCTTCTTCAATTTTACAAATAGTAACTGGCAATTTATTGATTCCAAGGACACAGGCTCCTTCACAGGGTGCTGGACAAATACGTCCAGTAAATTCAGGAAAATTATTAGTCTTAAGCAATAGTGCAAGTGCTTCTTCCCATTTTCCTTGATACACCATATCATTCCAATCTGGAATCATATTTCCAAGCGGACACCCTGCATCGCTTTGACAAAAAGGAACACCACAGTCCATACAACGGGCGCCCTGTTCTTTATATTTATCTTCAGAAAGTGGACTGTATACCTCTAAGTGATCTTGCAATCGCTCATCAACCGAACGTGATACAGGAACCTCTCTTTCATGATCCATGAATCCTTTAACCGACCCCATCAAGCAACCTCTTTATTTTTTTGTTTATGTTCTTCTAGCACGCGACGATAATCTTTTGGAAAAACCTTAACAAATTTACTTAAAGATATATCCCATTCATCAAGAATATTTTTAGCAATCGTACTATCAGTATATTGGTAATGCTCTTTAATAAGACTTTTTAATTTTTCAATATCTTCCTGCTCGTCCACTGGTACTAAATCAACTAATCCCGGATTACAATACATATCAAAATTTTTATTTTGATCCATAACGAAAGCAATGCCACCACTCATTCCTGCAGCAAAGTTTCTACCAGTTTCGCCCAGAACAACAACCGTGCCGCCTGTCATATATTCACAACAATGATCTCCTACACCTTCAACCACGGCATCACAACCACTATTACGAACGCAAAACCGTTCTCCAACTAAACCACGCAAGAAAAGTTTCCCTGCTGTAGCACCATAAAGAATCACATTACCCGCAATAATATTTTCTTCAGGTATAATTGTTGATTCGGGTGGAGGACAAATAATAATTTTACCCCCCGAAAGGCACTTCCCTACATAATCATTTGCATCACCTAATAACTTAAAAGTTACCCCACGAGCAAGAAAAGCACCAAAGCTTTGCCCAGCAGAACCTTTAAAGTCAATAGTAATACTATCCTCTGGCAATCCTTCTTCACCAAACTTCTTAGAAATCTGATAGCTAAGCATTGCTCCTACAGCACGCTGAGTGTTTACAATATTATGTTTAAGTCTAACTTTTTTCTTATCATCAAATATTGTAGCGGCTTCTTTTATTAATTGATGATCTAGAACACCATCTAAATCGCCACTCAAATCCTGTTTACAAACGTTATGAATAGCTACTGTATCAGGCACTTCGGGTTTGTGAAGAATATTACCAATATCTATACCTCTCGATTTCCAATGCTCAGTAGAGTCTTCTGCCTCTAAATAATCAACTCGCCCGATCAGATCCTCAAATTTATTAAATCCGAGTTCTGCCATGATTTCACGTACTTCCATTGCAATAAAGGTAAACATATTTACAACATGATCCGGCACGCCAGAAAATTGTTTACGTAGTTCGGGGTCTTGCGTCGCCACACCAACCGCACAAGTATTAAGATGACATTTTCTCATCATAATGCATCCCATAGTAATAAGAGCGATTGTTGAAAACCCTATTTCATCAGCTCCCAATAACCCACCAATAACAACATCTCGTCCTGTTTTAA
>CAJJDL010000330.1 GCA_905182935.1 uncultured Nitrospinaceae bacterium
ATCCACGAATTAGGTCATTTCCTTGCTGCTCGAAAATGCGGTGTCATTGTTGAAAAATTCTCAATCGGATTTGGTAAAAAAATTTTCGGGTTCACTTCGAAAGGAACCGAATTTATGGTTGCTGCTATTCCATTAGGCGGTTTCGTGAAAATGAAAGGGGAGGAGCTCGACGAAGAAATAAGTGAAGAAGGATCTTTCTCTGCCGCTTCTCCACAACAACGACTATTGATAGCTTTCGCTGGTCCACTTTTTAATATTTTATTCGCATTAGTTATCTATACTTTTATATATATTGCAGGAGTTGAGACTTTAAGTCCTGTAATTGGTTCCATAAAAGAAAGTTCGCCTGCTCAGAAAGCAGGCCTTCAAACAGGCGATAAGATTATCGCTATCGAAAACAAAAAGATTAGGTTTTGGAGTGAACTACAAAAAGAAGTTTACCGCTCACCCGAATCAAAGCTTAACTTTAAGGTTAAGCGTTTATCTGGTGAAGTAGTAGATTTGAAAGTTACTCCCATGACAAAAGAAATAAAAAACCTTTTTGGTGAAACTGAGGAAGTTGGGCTCATCGGTATCACTCCACTTGGGAATACTATTACTTATATTAAAAAAGATAGCTCTGCAGACAGGGCTGGCTTTCAGCTCAATGACCGTGTCATTGAAGTAGATGGCACTAATATATTGGGTTGGTCAGACCTTAGGCCTGCGGCAGTTGACAAACCAGGAGAACCGCTGATTTTTAAAATCGAGCGCGATGGGACAAAAATAATGGTTCCACTAATCCCAACTCCTAAAAAAATTAAAGACCCTGATGGAAAGGAATTAGAAATTGGAGAGATTGGTATTGGTATGAGTGGACCCATGGTGCTCGAACAATATGGTTTATTTGGGTCAATTATAAGAGCTGCTAAAGAAACTTGGGAAATGACTTCCTTGATTGCGATCAGTGTTCAAAAAATGATATTCGGATCTATACCAGCAGACCAGATTGGTGGCCCCATTATGATTTTTCAAATTTATGGTGAGCAAGCCGAACAAGGTTTCAACGAATTCATCAGGCTAACGGCATTACTAAGTATTAACCTAGGTCTTATTAACTTACTCCCCATCCCGATTTTGGATGGAGGACATATTTTATTTTTCCTAATAGAAATAATTAAAGGGCGTCCAGTGAGCCAAAAAAACCGTGAGCGCGCTCAACAGGTAGGGATGATAATGCTAATAAGCTTAATGGTGTTCGCTTTCTATAATGACATATTGCGAGTCATCAATTGACCTAGATTTTACTCTTTAGCATTTGCACACTCAAACAATTATTATGGACTTCGACTCTCGACTAGAAGATCTAAAAGGCGTCACAGATAGACTTTCGATTGAAATAATAACTGATAATTTATTCGACCCTGAAATTACAGTTCAAAGTGGTCACTGTAAAATAAAGGGGAAGAATACAATTATTATTGATAAATTACTTTCTATTGAGGAACAAATCGAAACTATCCTCCATGTCATAAATAAATTTAACTTGGAGACAGTATATGTGCCCTTATGGATTCGTGAACATTTAGAGACTAACACCACTAACAAAAACAATATATGACTTTACTTAATAATATTCTTCCTGAAGCACGCCGCGGCAAATTAAGGGCACTTCTTGATAAGGGGGAAACAGTTCGAGTACTTGAAGCTCATAACGGGCTAAGTGGTATTATTGTCAATAATGCGCGTGTCGAAGGGCGATCGGATGAGCTATCAATCCACCGAGAGTTTGATGCCATATGGGAGAGCAGCCTTACTGATTCTGCGTCAAAAGGACACCCCGATATAGAGGTGATCAGCTTCGACTCAAGGCTTCAGTCGATTAATGAAATTTTGGCCGTCACCCATAAACCAATAATTGTTGATGGCGACACTGGGGGAGATTCCAATAATTTTGAGTATATGGTTACCAAGCTTGAACGAGCAGGTATTTCTGCCGTCATCGTTGAAGACAAAGTGTTTCCAAAGCGAAACAGTCTAGAGCCCGGTGTTCAACAAACTCTTGAGGAGCCGGAAATATTTGGTCAAAAAATTCAACGCGGTAAAAGCGTCCAAATATCTACAGAATTTATGATCATCGCCAGACTGGAAAGTTTGATTGCTGGGAAAAGTATTGATGATGCTCTTGATAGAGCTCAAATTTACATTCAATCAGGCGCTGATGGTATAATGATTCACTCTAAGGAGAAAAGTCCTTCTCAGATAATGGAATTTGCAGAACGCTATCAGGAGATGACACTAAAAATGGGTTGTGACATACCTATGGTATGTGTGCCAACAACGTATAACACCATTACTGAAAATGAATTACGTGCAGCTGGATTTCGTATTATTATTTACGCTAACCATCTTTTAAGGAGTGCCAACAAAGCAATGGAGGAAGTTGCGCGCACGATTCTTCTTAATCAGCGGTCATTCGAAGTCGATCCAATATGCTCACCGGTTCGGGAAATATTTAAAACGGTTGGGTTTCTTGATGTTAAGGAAAAAGACAAGTTTGATATAAACAACAAAAATATTCCTGTTATTATTCCTGCTGCTGGAGAAGACCCCGTCCTTAAGACAGAATTAAATGGCAAACCTAAGTCTATGCTTAAAATAGCAGGTAAAACTATTCTTGATTGGCAAATCAATACACTCAATAATAATAATCTCACCGATATAACAGTGGTCACAGGCTATGCAAGTAAAGAAATGAAAGCTGAGGGTATCACCCTAAGAGAAAACAAAAACTATAAAAAGGGTTCTGAGTTAAATAGCCTTATAGATGCTCAGGAAAAGATGAAAAGTGGCTTCATAATGTTGTATTCGGACATCCTACTGGAGGAGCAGATATTAGCAAAACTAATCACCTGCAAAGAAGACATTGTGCTTGTTGTAGATAACACAATGCAATACCATGGACCAGAAATCAGTAGAGTGCAAGACCTCATTACAAGCAAAAATAAGCACCAACTCACTCGAAGAAAAATTAGTTTTGTCTGCGAAAACATTATTTCGAAAATTGGGTCTAAGCTAAACCCTGAAACTGCTACCCATGAGTTTATAGGCCTTGGGAAATTCACTAAAACTGGCGCCGAACAATTCCTTCAAACGTATGAAGACTGTGCAAAAAACTACCAAGGTAAATTTCAAGAGGCAAAAGATATTAGTAAGCTTAAATTTACCGACCTGATTCAAGAAATGATCGACAGAGGGTATGCAGTTCATTTTCTTGAGATTCACAAAGGGTGGCTAGAAATTCACAGCAAAGAAGATATTAAACTAGCCAACCATTTTTTACCCAATAGTTAAACACTCACTTGTATTGGTAACAGTTTTTATGAACAAAGCTTCCTTCGAAACTCTATTAGCAATTACATCTCTAAGACTAAAGTAAAGCCGCTATGTACTACTCAAAAATGCTGATACCCACTCTTAAAGAGTCGCCCGCGGATGCCGAGGTAATTAGCCACAAACTAATGGTGCGTGCCGGAATGATTCGTCAAATGGCTGCTGGTATCTATTCAATCCTTCCCCTGGGATTACGGGTACTTAGAAAAGTTGAACAAATCATCCGAGAGGAGATGAATCAGGTTGGCGGGCAAGAAGTCTTTCTTCCCAGTATTCAACCATCCGAGTTATGGAAAGAGAGTGGCCGGTGGGACTTTTATGGCAAAGAACTTTTACGTTTCAAGGACAGACATAACCGAGAATTCTGTTATGGACCTACTCATGAAGAAGTAATCACAGACATAGTTCGTCGAGATGTTCGTTCTTATCGACAACTACCAATCACCTTATACCAAATTCAGACCAAGTTTCGGGATGAAGTTAGACCTCGTTACGGCATAATGCGTGGGCGTGAATTCACAATGAAAGATGCCTACAGTTTTCACACCACTGAAGAAAGCACTCGCGAAACCTATTCGCATATGGCAGATGCCTACTCCAAAATTTTTAACCGATGTGGACTAAATTTTAAAATGGTCGAAGCTGATAGTGGAACCATAGGAGGAAGTTTTTCCCACGAATTTGTAGTACTCGCTGAATCTGGAGAAGATTCTATAGGGTTTTGCAGTTCATGTGATTACGCCTCGAACCTTGAAAAAGCTGAATCAAAAACCTTAGAAGAAAAAACTAACTCTACGCCACTCAATGACTTAAAAGAAGTTTTCACACCCGGGAAAAAATCTATAGAAGAAGTCAGCCAGTTTCTTCAAGTATCCTCTAAGAAAATCATTAAAACTATTTTATTTGAAACAGAGGATGGTCTAATTGTCGGGCTCGTCCGCGGAGATAGAGAAATCAATCCAATTAAACTCAAAAACTTGGTCGAATGCAAATGGATCAACTCTGCATCAAAAGAATTAGTTGCAAAAATAACTGCCCTACCCATCGGGTATTTAGGCCCTGTCGGCATAAAACTTAAAATTTATGCAGACAAAGAAGTCTCAAGTATGACCGATAGTATTACCGGGGCAAATAAATTAGATACTCATTTGACCGGC
>CAJJDL010000331.1 GCA_905182935.1 uncultured Nitrospinaceae bacterium
TGAGTAATTTTCTATTTCTAAGTTTTCATCTCCTTTTCTGCCAAGTAATATTACTATGCCAAAGACTCCAAAGATCATAAATGCGTACGTTAGCATGTAAAACATTAGACTCGAGGAGCTAAGAGAACTTTTTGCGATTATAGCAATGAGTAGATAGCCAACATGTGAAACGCTAGAGAATGCTATAAGACGTTTAATATTAGTTTGCATAATTGCACCCAAGTTACCTATAAACATGCTAAGTACTGATACGATACATAGTAGTATTTCCCATGAATAGGAAAGCTCGGGCATAGCTTCAGTCATTACTCTGTAAAAAGCGGCAAGACTTGCTGCCTTAGGACCAACTGCCATGAAGGCAGTGACTGGAGTTGGTGCGCCTTGGTAGACGTCGGGTGCCCACATGTGAAATGGGACAGCCGCAACTTTAAAACTAAACCCAATAATCAAAAGAACCACGCCCATTAACATTAGAGGTTCTGAAATGATTTGACCTTCACTAATAACTTTTGAAATTATGGCAAGCTTAGTGGATCCTGTGGATCCGTAAATCAGGGCCATACCATAAAGTAGAAAACCAGTTGCAAAGGCGCCTAATAGAAAGTATTTGAGAGCAGCTTCGTTTGACTTTATGTCTTTTCTCCGAACCCCTGCTAAAATATAAAGGGATATAGATATGATCTCAATTCCTAAAAAAATCATAATCATATCGGTTGAAGAAGCCAGTACAATCATTCCTACTGTGCAAAATAGTATGAGGCTATAGTATTCTCCGACTTTTATTTCCTCTCGCTTGTTAAAATCTACCGAAAGAAGAATTGCCATTGCTGAACTGATACAAAATATAAAAGTAAAAAACACTGATAAGTGATCTACTACATAGGCTCCATTGAATGAATGAACTGGCAAATTAAACTTAGCAAGCGAGCTTATAGCCGCCATTAAAAGACCAATCAAACTCATAAACACAAGGATAGACTTATTTTTCCCAATGAATAAGTCTGTGATCAATACCATCATCCCAAATACTGAAAGTACTAGTACAGGTGCTAAGCTAATGAGATCAATCGGGGGTGTGGGGATTGGTTCCAATTTTATTTAGTCCTTAAACATTAAATTATTATTTTTTTATTTATTGGCCAGATTTAATTTAGCGATTTCATCTATCGTAATTAATTTTGCATGATCAGAGTGTCTAGACCCTGATTTACCTGATCCAAAATTATCGGGATTTACTTTGATTAATAAATGTTCGACTGAAGCATCAAAAGTTTTTAAAAATGGTTTAGGGTATAGTCCAATCCAGAATACTAGAATAATTAAGGGAACAACGGTTAAGAGTTCTCTAAATGTCATGTCCGGCAGGTTTTTATTTTTAGGGTTATCTAGTTTCTGAAACATAACGCGCTGAAACATCCATAGAATATAGCACGCAGCAAAAATCACACCACTAGTCGCACATGCTGCCCATAATCCATTATTCTGAAAAACACCTAGTAAAATAAGAAACTCACCAACAAATCCGTTCATTCCTGGTAAACCAATTGATGATAAAGCAATGATCATAAAACAGATAGTGTACCTAGGCATTACTTTTGCTAATCCGCCAAATTCCGATATTTCTCTTGTATGCCTGCGATCATAAATCATGCCAACTAGTAGAAAGAGGGCTCCTGTGCTGATTCCATGGTTTATATTTTGTAGCAAGGCTCCTTGGATACCGTATTCATTTAAAGCAAATATGCCGATCATAACAAAACCTAAGTGACTCACTGAAGAGTAAGCAACAAGTTTTTTTAAGTCTTCCTGTACTAAAGATACTAAAGCCCCATAAATAATCCCTATAATAGATAACCAAGCGATTATTGGCATAAACTCATAACTCGCATGGGGGAAAAGTGGCAGGTTAAAACGGAGGAATCCATAGGTACCCATTTTTAATAGGACTCCAGCTAGAATCACTGACCCTGCAGTGGGTGCTTGAACATGGGCATCAGGTAACCAGGTATGGAATGGAAACATTGGGACTTTGATAGCAAATGCAAGAAAAAATGCCAAAAATAGCCATTTTTGAGGCGCTAGTGGTAAATCCAAGTTATTAGTTATAAATATTAAATCGGTGGTAGCAACACCTGTTTGTTCTTCAATTATTTTGTATATCCAAATAATCGCAACAAGCATTAGGAGTGATCCTACAGCTGTAAAAAGAAAAAACTTAACAGCTGCGTAAATTCTTCTAGGCCCTCCCCAAACACCGATAATGATGTACATAGGTACCAACTGAAATTCCCAGAAAAAATAAAAAAGAAACATATCAAGTGAGATAAATACGCCTAACATTCCGGTAGATAAGGCTAAAAAAGCCATCATATATTCACGTATGTTTTTTGTAACTCCCCAAGAGGCGATGATAGATATCATCGTTAGAAATGTTGTCATTATAAATAGGAGTAGAGATATGCCATCGAGTCCTACATGGTAACTTACTCCCCAAGATGAAATCCAAGGAACACTGTACTCAAATTGCATTTCGTGGGTTGTTGAATCAAAATTCGTCCACAGAAAAATTGATAAGACAAAGTCGGCTACCGCAAAGGCGAGGGCGGTCTGCTTGATAGCACCTTCTTCATCTCTAGGGATAAGAGTTAATAGGACAGCGCCTAGTAGAGGTAAAAATGTCAAAAATGTTAAAAACATATTTCTATTTTATAATGTGACAATCAATAGTCCGATAAAACCAACAACCATAAATAAAGCGTAATTACGTACAAATCCAGATTGAAAGTTCCGTGCTTGGTTGCTGAGCCATCCTAGTATTTGAGCTGTTCCATTTACTGCCCCGTCTATTCCCTTGGCATCACATTCTTTCCATAAGAGTTTAGATCCTTCGAGAGTCGGCTTGACAATAGTTTCATCGTATATTTCATCTACTTCGTATTTATTTTTTACTAAATCGTATCCCCACTGACCTTCGGTTAGCAAATCGGGTAAATGCGGTTTTTTGATATAACAGATGTATGCTCCAAAAATACCTGCGACTGCTATACTCAATGAAAGTAGCATGAGGGCAATTTCTACCCATACATTGTGATCACCTTCCGGTTGTAATAGATGAGACCAAGAAGGAGCATGCTTTCCTTGCTCGTGAAGTAAATGAGCTGAATGTTCTAAGGCAGAAGGCATATCAAAGTAAAATACAGGTTCAAGCCAATTATGAAGAATATGCCATCCATGAAAAAGAGGAATTCCTAATGCTCCTCCAAAAAAAGCAAGTCCAGCCAAAATTACTAATGGCATCGTCATAATTTTAGGAGACTCATGTGGGTGTACTTGTGGGTCAACATTTGATTTACCAAAAAAAGTCATAAAAACAAGACGGAACATATAAAAAGCTGTAAGTAATGCTCCAGTAATGCCCATTCCCCAAAGAATAAAATTGCCATCCATCAACGCATGATAAAGAATTTCATCTTTACTAAAGAAACCTGACAAAGGAAAAATTCCGGCTATGGCGAGGGTCGAGACAAAAAATGTTACAAATGTTATTGGCATATGGCTTTTTAACGCACCCATTTTTCTCATATCTTGTTCGCCGTGCAGACCATGAATTACACTACCTGACCCTAGAAAGAGACAGGCTTTAAAAAATGCATGGGTAACCATATGAAATATAGCAGCCGTATAAGCACCAACGCCAACTGCCATAAACATATAACCGATTTGACTTACTGTCGAGTATGCAAGAACTCGTTTGATATCAAATTGAGTCATACCTATCGTAGCTGCAAATATGGCGGTAGCACCACCAATAAATGCGACAGTCCACATAGTAATAGGAGCCAAGGCAAATAGGGCATTACAACGAACAACCATATACACACCAGCTGTTACCATAGTTGCTGCATGAATAAGCGCGGATACAGGTGTAGGGCCTTCCATGGCATCAGGTAACCATGTATAGAGAGGAATTTGAGCAGATTTTCCACAGGCACCAACAAATAGCAACATAGTAATAATAGTCACCGTTTCACTGTCATAAATAAGCTTTTCTGGAGCTGCATGAAAAACAGTTGTGAAGTCTATTGAACCAAAAATATTAAAAATATACATAACTGCAAGCAGAAAAGCAAAATCTCCTACACGGTTCATAACAAACGCCTTAGTGCCAGCATCACAGGCAGATTTTTTTTCAAAATAGTAGCCAATTAAAAAATAGGAACAGCAGCCGACACCTTCCCAACCTATAAACATTATAAGAAAGTTATTTCCCATAATTAATAGCAACATCGAGAACATAAATAGATTCATATAGGCAAAGAATCGATAGAAGCTATATTCTTCATGCATATACCCGATCGAGTAAACATGAATAAGAAATCCAACACCAGTTACGAAGAGCATCATGGTCATTGATAAAGGATCAACTTGAAATCCGAATTCTGCAGTAAAATCTCCAACGGCCATCCATGTAAATAATACTTGCTCGAAAACTCGTTCTTCGGCGGGAGTCATGACAAGGCCAATAAATATAATCAGAGTGGTCAAGAATGATAGGCCGACTGAACCGGCTGCAATAAGACCTACTGCATTTTTGCCGATTCGCAAACCGAAAAATCCATTGATGATACAACCGATCAGCGGGTACAGAGGTACCAGCGAGGTCAGTTTAAGTAACATAGTTATTTCCTCAGGACTTCATGATATTGAATTCATCTAGGTTGATCGTTGGTTTGTTACGGAACAAGGAAATAATAATTGCCAAACCAACCGAAACTTCTGCTGCCGCAACACACATAACCATGAAGCTAAAAATCTGTCCATCGTGAAGGTTCAGGTAACGATCAAATGCTATAAGAGAGATATTGACAGCATTGAGCATGATCTCAATAGACATAAATACTACGATTGCATTTCTTCTAACTAAGACACCTACCACTCCAATGACAAACAGCGTGGCACTAAGAAATAAATAATGCGTTAATGGAACCATTTCCATATCAATCGACCTTACTTTTAGCAAGTACTACTGCTCCAATCATGGCAACCAACAATAGTATTGATGCCATCTCAAAAGGTAGAATAAATTTAGTAAATAAAATTGTTCCCACTTCTCGAACGGTTCCAAAACTATCGGGTGGAAGAGCAGGGGAATTAAAATCACCTGCATTTATAATTATAATTATCTTGTATAAAACACCTACCGCTAAAAGGCTGCTTAAAACTGTTAAGAGTAAGTCTTTATCCCTGCTTATCCAACTGTCATCTTCACCTTTGCCCTTTAAATTAAGTAGCATAATTACAAACATGAATAGAACCATGATTGCTCCAGCATAAATAATGATTTGTAATATAGCGATGAAGTGTGCCTGTTGGAGAATAAATATACCTGCAAGCCCAAGCATCATGCCAATTAACGACATCGCTGAGTTAACAGGGCTATTATTTATAACTACTCCCAGTGCTAATACAATGCAGATACCAGCCAGAGGATAAAAAATCAGTAATTCCATTTTCCGTACATTTTCCTTGTAAATTCAACCCGATCCTTAAGTTTTTCTATAGGGACGGACAATTGTTCGAGATTATATAGCATATCCTTTCGATCCATCATAGGTATCTCATAATCATCACTCATAAATATAGCTTCTTCAGGACATGCCTCTTCACAGTTGCCACAAAATATACAAACTGCATAATCGATGGTAAATTCTTTAGGCCACCGTTCAACTTGATTCTGTTTACCTGTGTTTTCTCCAGGAACAATATCGATGCAGTAAGCAGGGCAAGCAGCTTCACATAACCCGCAGGCCACGCAATTAGGCAAATTATTTTCATTAATAGCCAGTACCGGTCTTCCTCGGTAAGCGAT
>CAJJDL010000332.1 GCA_905182935.1 uncultured Nitrospinaceae bacterium
TCTGTTTACCACGATCTGAAACGCTATGAAGAAGCCCTGCCCCCACTTCAAACCGTTGTAAAAGCATATAAAGATTACTCAGCCGCTTATGTTCTTTTGGGGAAAACAATGGAAAAACTTTTACGACAGGATGAGGCTATGCAAATATATCGAGATGGCATCGCTGTAGCATCAAAAAAAGGAGATTTAATGCCACTCAAAGAAATGCAACAAAAGCTCAATCAGCTACTACACCCTATCTCCTGATCCTCCCGATAACTCCATGAAATTAGCACCGATCATAGGATAAAATTCTACTAAAACTATTATCGTGGTTCACATTCTGCTGGCGCATTTGCAATCAGATCATTTTCCATACTATAGGATAGTGACCGATACTCGGGCTCCTCAACCTTAATGGGTTCAACATCTAACAAGGTAACTTCATTTTTAATGAAGCAGGAAAGAATATCAATAACATCCTTATATAGTCCGCGCTCTGCCTTTCTGGAACCAAAAATACAAAATAAAGGCATCCAACGACCCACATGATTTCTAAGAAATTTTTTCATGCCACTTAGAAGAACACCTATTTTACGTTCGTCGTGGCCATTTTGTATACCGTAAGCCATACGGAAGCACATATAGGACATAAAGGATAGCTCATTAGAGATGTGATCAATTCTCTCTTTAGATTGCGTCCTCGGTAGCTCAAAACCAAAGGTCTCAAAGAATCCACCCAACTGAATCAATACATCAGTTTGGGACTGGACCCCACCTTCTGTACCATATTGCATTTCATACGGAGGGCACTCCATGGACACAGCATGTCCAAAAACACGAATATACTCACCTTGAACCTGTTTAATTGTCATCTTTGGGAGATAATTACTAAAACCCTCTACAGTGGATTTTAATTCTCCCCACAGTTCCTCGTCTACCATTAATATATCCATAGGCTCGAGTAACGATTTGGGTCGAAAGAACTTTCTATTCCACGGATAACTAAAAACTAGTGACAATATCTCGTAAACCCTACCACGTGCTAAGCTTAGGGAAACTCTTTCTTCTTTCAACTCTTCCAACGTTCCGGTTTCACCGAAAAGTGCAAGCATCTGATCCGCTGCTTTGGTTTCAACTACCATAATTAACTCCAAAAAAGGTTACACGCCGGCTCTCAATTCATAAACTTCAATACAACGATCACATCCACCATCTTTGTTTTCCCAGTCTGGGAAATCAATCTGTATGGCCTCGATTACCATTTCATCGCAAATACTTTCTGGATCATCCACCCAATTGTAGGTGGGGAATTTACACAAGGGACAAGGCGAACCCTGAAGGTGAATATAGTCCCTCTCCTCCTCTGATATATCAACATCGTCTACATATTTACTCATCAATGACTCAAGATCTGTAGCCATGGACAATAACTCTTCATGAGTAAATTTATCAGCTTGCCATATTCCCTCAAATATTCCACGCCGCTGTTTCTCTGGGATTTTTCTATAGAAATTATCAAACTCCCTATAACGTGCTTCTCTGGGCATAGTAGAAATAATGCCTGTCCGAGCGAGCCTTGAGTCGACATATATATTCCACAGTAGACGGAACCTAGCTGTTATTAAATTTTTTACTGAGGGATTACCAGGAATAAACGCATCCTCATAATCAAACTCAGGGTCAACCATATCTTTTGCATGCATGAACTCTTGAATAAGGAAAGCATCCAATTCTTGAGCTTCCTCTGGATTACAAAAACGACTGGCCAGTACCCGCATTTCTATCATTGGTCTGCCTGAAATACGATTCAAAACATTGGAACCCTCATCAACTTTATTTATCGCGCGTTTAACATGAACCTCATTTATCCGCTCTTCAAATTCACGAATCATATCGTAAGCAACAACACTATCATCGACATCTTCTCCATTGTCTTTGTCGTCTTCTGTATTGCCTTCTATCTGGGAATCGTTATCGGTGGGGGGATCTAACTGATCATCAGAACTTATTTCATCTGAATCACCTTCCATACCTGGAACATTATGTATTGATGCGCTAGACTCTCCCATCTCGGCTGCCAACTCTCCAGGAGCTTCGTCTAACTCTAGAGCAGCTGCAGTAAGTTGGGCTTTCCTTGTTGCGCGTTTTCTTTTAGGTATCAATCCCACGGCTTCAAGCGCTCGAAGAACATGGTCTCCTAATTTAAGTCGCTCAATAAAAAATATTTTATTAACCTTCTCAAAGGCAATCTCTCTATCATCTTCTGGAAGTTCATAAATAGGATCGGCTAAAGAATGATACTCGTCATAATCGGCACGATATCCAGATCTCTCAAGGTGGTTAAGATGCCTGAACGCAGCCTCTTCCATCAGTTGCGGACTATAGATTACTTTCATAGGCGCCCCTTTAAAAATTTTTCACTAAACTTTACAAGGCGTATATAACTTGTCATACAACCTCTCCTCTTTTGCCCTAGGATATCAGGAATTTATATTGAATTTCAGTGCCGATGTCAAGAAAATACGATCTTTTCACCCACGAGAAAATTGAAAAAATAATTAAAACTATACAGCTTGCTTTCAATTGAATTTTATAAGCTTACTAATTCATCTAAAATAAAAACACACATCAATCATTCTAAATTGTTTATGCTAAGCATTATACAGTTAAATTTGGCCACTAACACCAATTCACTTAAGCACCCATTTCTTCAATGCACACACGAAAGTATGCAATATTATTTCAATCCGAAATTTCTAAACCAATATTTTTCTTACCATTATCTATCAATACTTTCTTAAGCGTTAGACAAGATAAACCTTTAAATTATCTATTCTCATCAACAGTGTCTTTAACTTTTTCAATTTCTTTAATGTTTTTCACTAAGTCTTCAGGATCTCCAAGTTCTTTACAAATTGCTTTAGCCTGATCTAAGTATTTCTCGCTTTGCTCTTTTCTGCTAACGAGTAACTCCATTCGAGCAACTGTTAAAAATAACTGAAGAAGACTAGGTCGATTACCAGCATTCTTAAAGTAGTCAACCGCTTTGTCAAAGTTAATTTCAGCCTCATCCATCTGCCCAGACTTAAATTTTAAATTCCCAATGTAAGTGTAGTCCTGCGCCGCACCATTGTGATCACTAACCTCTAAAGCTAGATTCAAAGCATCAAGATAATATTTTTCCGCCTCATCACGACTACCATTATTAAAACTCAGATTTCCCATATGACGGTAGTCTGCGGAAATTTCTTTTTTATCTGCTTGCTTAGTAGAAATCGCCAATGCGGCCTTAAAGTGATTTGCAGATCTTTCTTTATACCCTCTACTCAAACAAAGTTCTCCAAGACTCCTATGGTCAATACGCTGCTCTACTTCATCCTTAAGTTTCTCGCTAACTTCAAGAGCTTTTTTTAAATAATCTTCCTGCTTGTTTCTTGATTTAGTTTCAGCATAAACCTGTCCTAAAACACGACTATCATGGCAAATATTTCTCAAATCGCTAATTTCTTCAGCGATTTGGAGAGCCTGTAACGTTAATTTTTCGCATAGATCCCAGTCCTCTTTCTGCAAATAAAGATTACCACGGTTTCTATGGTCTTCAGATATTTCATATTTATTATTTGCCTTAGTATTGATCTCTAATGCATCTTTGTAGAATTTATCTGCATTGACCCAATCTGCCCTTTGCATACTAAGGTTACCCATATGCCGATAGTCGTCCATCAACCCAGCTTCATTCGCACTTTTCTTATTGGTGCGCAATGAGACTTTGATAAGTTTTTCTGCATCTTCAAGTTTCCCAAGCATTAGAAGCACGGTAATTCTACTTCCATAAAGATCTTTAAGTCCTTGGACGTCATTCTGCTTTTCCTTTAGTTTCATAGAACGACTAAAACATTCTTCAGCACCTTCAAGGTCATTCGTTGCTTTTAGAATGTTTCCCAGACTTTCCAGAGTAGAACCGAGCCCAGATTCATCTTTTAACTTTTCTTGCAGAACCACTGTTTCTTTCATTCTTAAGGTAGCTTGCCCCAAGTCACCAGCCATGAAATTAAGATTGCCCAATTCACTTAAAACGACCAAACGAGCTTTATCGTCTTTCTCCAACTCAGGCTTTTTTAATTCAACTAATAACTCTTCTTGTCTGCGACTTATGTACTGCGGTTTCGCCATGAGATACACCAGTTTATCCTGAGCCTGCTGCAAACCTTTCGGATCCTGCATGGCTTCATACAAAGCACTAACCCGACTGAAATAGATTTCTGCCTCTGGCAGATGATCCTGTTTTAGATGAATGTCACCTAGCGACTCACATTGCTGCGCTATGCCTGGTCTGTTTTCCAACTGTTCCATAAGCTCAAGGGAACTTTCGAATTGGACTCGTGCATCGTCGTAATTTTCTTGCAGTAGCCTTACATTCCCTAAGTTAGAATAACCTCGAGCCTCCCCCAACATATCTCCCAACTCTGCCATGAGCCCTAAGGATTGGCTATAGTTATTCCATGCTTTATCTAGGTCTTTTTTGTGAAGATTAATATTACCTAAACTTCCTAGCAAATAAGATTGCCGACGTTTGTCTTTTCCCGAGTTAATAATATCTAACGCGCGCGTACAGTATTCCTCAGCCTTATCAAATTGCTCCGGTTGACCTGAATATCCTAATTGAAGAAGAATCCCAGCTAGGTTACCCATACATATTCCCGCAGAATTTTTGTCCCCTAATTCCTCAAACAATTCGATTGACTTTGAAATCGTATCCGCAGCTTTATCAATATTACCTCCTTGATAATAAAGCTCCTCTAACTCTTGATACATGGAGACAATCTCCTT
>CAJJDL010000333.1 GCA_905182935.1 uncultured Nitrospinaceae bacterium
AAAATAACTTTCTAGATCAATTCTCAACGATATGTCGATAGCAAACACTAACCCAACAATCCTCATGTTGGTTAAACCGTTTGCACGCGAAGCCCTCGATGAACAAACCGAAATGGAATTACTTGACCTTTGAGGCGAGTCAACTCAGCAGAAACCGATGCCTTCTTTTTAGGTGGCACCATAAAAGCAATACACCCGCCTCCCCCTGCACCGCATACTTTGGCCGCTTTTGCTCCTTTTTGCATTGCACCCAATATAAGTTTATTCATCATAGGAGTACTTATAGCTGGAGCTAATGCTTTACGTATCTGCCATTCCTTTTTAAACAAGGTAGTCACTTCCGCCATCTTCCCTGTAGTCAATGCCCTATCCATCTCCCTGGCTATCTTGGCTATTTTTTTTAATTTTTCTATTGTTACTCGGTCGCCATCCAAGACCTTCTTCATAACTTCCCAATTATTGATTCCAGACTGTCTGGGGTTTCCTGTATAACATAAAATCATTTTCTCACTCAATTCATCTAAAGAGACAGGCAACGCAACTGAATCAACCCCGAGAAATCCTGGCCTTACAGAGCGTACCCCACCATATAAAGGTGGAAAATAATCCTGATAACCGGTGGGAACAGAAATAATCTGCGTCTCAATATTCTTCGCCACCTCTAATATTTGTTTTTTACTAAGACCTTTTTTTGTAAATGCATTAAGTGCACCATGCAAAGCTATATTTAATGCGGAAGAGCCTCCAATGCCTGAACCAGGTGGTGCCTCACTTGAGGTCACAACACTTAACCCGCGTTTAGGTTGATAATATTTCAGCGTTCTTAAAATTAAATGCAGAGGATGCCTTTCGGGCAAGGACTCAATCGATCTAAATTCGGATTTTAGGTGGAGGTCTTTTGACTCAACAAAAACCCTCTTATCGTTTCTTGGAGTTAACTCAACTGTAGCATAAAGATTAATAGCTGCGTTGAGCGTAGGGGGATTTTTAAATTGGAGGTAAAGCGGCCAGATATCGAGAGTCCCTCCGGCCAAGTCGATCCGAGTAGGCGCGGTGCTTTTAATCATGCAATTAAATTAATGCCGACTACACAGCCGGCAGTGTTTGAGTTTTTATACGGTGAGGACAGATTAATGCGTTTATACCATAACTTCTAGCGCTATCAGAATTCAAAAACCTATTACTATAGATTGCCAGTAGCTTTTGATCCTTTTTCTAACTCGTTTATCTTTTTTGTTAATTTTTCAACCAACACCTCATAAGAATCTCTACGAATAATTTTTGTAAATTGAGCTTTATAATTACGAATCATACTGACACCCTCAATAACAAAATCGTAAACCTTCCATTGCCCGTTGCCTAAGATTAATTTATAGTCAACTCTGATGGTATTATTTGATCGAACAATATTTGTTTTCACAAGAGCATACTTGCCTTTGACCACCTCATCGAGAAAATTTATTTTTTCATCCCTGTAAGACTCCAGTTTGCTAGCGTATGAATTTTCAAGCAACCCTTTAAATAATTTAATAAAATTCTGTTTCTTCTGATCTGAAAGCGAATCGTAGGTTTTCCCAAGTGAACGCCTCACCATTTGAGAGTAATTAAAACGTTCATCAATGGCTTTTTGCATAGCTATCCTTCTATCACCTTTACTGCTCTCCATACTATCTTTTTTAGCAATTTTAATTACTTCGTCGATGGTGTTTTTTAATTGACTTGTAGCATCCGAGCCTGCAAGGCAAACGGAAGCTGTCATCAAATTAATCGATAATCCAATTACGAATAAAAGTACTGGGAAGTTTGTTAGTTTCATTTTAAATTCGCCGTAAACAATTTAAGTTTTATTTCTGATTAAAACTGTTAGTACCTTATCAGAAATAAGTATTTCTATCAAGCCTTGGCAACAGTCAGCGGGCTTACAATAGCTACTTTATAATATTACTGCGTTTATAAGACTGCCTGACTTTTAGGTTCCGGACCAAGAGGTTTAAAAACTTCAATTAATAGCGGAAGTAAAGTTAAATTACTTAAAAGAGCTACAGCCATCGCGACACCAGTGAGAAAACCAAAATATATCGTGGGAATAAAATTTGATAGAGTCAATATAGAAAATCCTACCGTTACTGTAATTGAAGTGTAATAAATGGCCCTACCAATACTTTGATGGCAAAGCAAAACAACTTCTTTATAGTTTGGTTTGTCAATAAATTCTCGTTTGAATCTATGCACGTAATGAATCGCAGCATCTACGGCTATTCCAATTGTTATCGCTGCAATAGTTATAGTCATCATATCTAGTGGAATCTTGAGCCAACCCATCATCCCAAGGATTGTACCGGCAGAAAGGACATTAGGAATAATTGCCAATAAAGCCAAACTAATATTGCGAAATAAAATCACAAACATTGTAAGGATTGCAAGAAACACCACCCCAAGTGTCACAATTTGCGACTGATAGAGACTATTCAGCATGTTGTTATACAATACCGCCATCCCCGTGAAGCGAATCCTTGACTCTTCAATTTTTAATTCATCCACAAGGTGCCGTTTAATCTTTTCCATTAAAGTCCCTCGGTTTAGCGTGGGGTTGGTTTCCTCTATGCGAAGAGTAATACGAATCTGATTAGCGTCAGCGGACAAATACGGCTCTAAAAATGTCTTCTTTGCCTGTTTTGGGAAAAGCTTCCGGTATAATGTTAAATCATAGTCATCTGGAACTCGACCATCGTTTAGCAACCTGACAACTTTCAAAGTTGTTGCTATGGAAAGAACTTTCCCCACCTGCGGTTGAGTTTCAAGGTAGTCATGTATTTTTTCAACCTCTAATAACTTTTCGGAGTTAAACCAGTAGTTTTCTTGTTCATATTCTTCCACTTCACCGAAAGGATCATCTGACGGGTCCATCACTGCTCTTTCTTTTTCCACTTCTTCAATGTAAGTAAAAAAATCTTCCTCGGCATCAATAACAATGCTTAAAGGAGTCGTCCCTCCAAGTTGCGTATCAATCACACTCATTCCCTGGTAAATTTCTGTATCTTTTTTAAAATAGTCGATGAAACGATTATCCACCTGTAATTGAGCAATTCCCGCAATACTCATTAAAGCGAGAACTACCGACATGCATAGAATCTTATTTTTATTTCCAAGGGTAAATAACCCGATACTACTAGTTAATTTTTTAGTGATGTCCTGGCTAGATACCGCTTCTTTTGGGCTCATCAACATTAAAAATGACGGAAAAAGGACAAAAGAAATTATAAATACTAAGATAATCCCGATAGTCATGACCCAGCCAAAGTCTATAACCGGACGTATCCCGCTAACCACTAATGAAATGAATGCCACAATAGTTGTAAGGGCCGTGTAAAAACAGGGCTGGAACATGGCCCTAGTAGTCTTCGATACTAATTCGGATTGGCTCATACCTGGGTTTGCAGTATAAAGTTCTCCATATCTAACAATTAGATGAACCGTCAATGCAATGGTGATAATGGTGAGAATAGAAATAAAATTAGAGGATATTACTGTAACCCTCCAATCTAACCACCCCAAATAACCCACCATAATCCAAGCAGAAGTAATACAACAGAGCATGGGAATAACAACCCACCTAATCTTCCTAAAAAAGAACCACATTGAAATAACCATGAGACAAAACACTCCGATACCAAATACATAAAGGTCGGTTTCTATCAAATCGACCATGTCAGAGGTGATCATAGGCAACCCGCCTAAAAAAATCTTAGCCTTATCACGATATTTATCCAGAATAAGGCGAACTTTTTTAATTTCACCTCTTTGAATATCTTGTATGTGCGCAAGGTGTTTTTTAAACTCCAGCGAAACCTCACTTAGTTTTATTTCTTCTTCAGGAGTTAGAAGTTCTTGGATTCTCTTTTTTTCTCGCAGATCATCCCTCAACTCCATAAGGGAGTAATATTTTTCATCTCGCTTATAGATTGCTAATAAAGAAGTCGTTTTCCCATCGGGACTAGCCAAAAGTTTTCTATAAATTGGACTCTCCATAAATTCTTTTTTAGCTAGTTTTTTATCTAATCCTGGAGTTTCCAATGTCCTTGGATTACTTGCTAAATCAGATATATTAACCCTTGGGCTATTCAACAAAGGAACATCCAAGATACTTACGACAGATTGAATTCTTTTTAGCTTGGAAAGATCCTCCTTCAATCCTCGCAAACCATCCAAAGAATCTTTTGAAAGAAGATCATTAAATGGGGTGTAAGTTATAACTAAAAAATCTTCTGATCCATAAGTTTTGCTTGTTGCTCTGTGGTAACGCAAGTCCCCATCATTTTCTAAGACCAATGAATCTGCTGACGCATCCAGTCTAAAATTTTTGACATATAATCCAGAAACACCCACTAATAAAGCAATCAACATCAGCCATACCTTGGGGTGAGCAAGAATTAATTTATCGTAAAGTTTTGATGACATTGATTCCATTAGTTGTCGAAAAAGAGTAAATGATTAAAGCCAAATTAACGCCAAAATATGGAGACCACGGATTGAAGGTATTTTTTCAAAGGACTATCTCTTGAGGACGCCTGACTTTGCTAAAAAACCCTCATTCATTAATAAGCTTACATCCAAATGTAAGTAATAAGTCGCCCGAAAGCAGCACTAAAGTAATAATAAAGTTAGCCAGAATTATCCGTCGGAGATACTGTCACGAATCCTAACATGAGTCAACACGCCTCAATATTATAAAAAAAATTAAGTCTATTTTTCTAAGCACTTAAAAATATGGCCGGCCAAATAATTGTATTTTATACGAATATACTTTACATAAGATCACTTAAAGCAATTGAAAAATAAAGCGTTAAAAAAAAATCTGTTTGACTTAAAATTATAAACCACTTAGACTATTGTGACCTCGATAAACAACCAATAACTACCGACGCGATATTCATATTAAATGAAGCTCCACTTATTTAAAAATTTTAAACACGCTATTGCGGTGGGTCTGATGGCTATAATTGCTGTGGGCTGTGGCAAAGCAAAAGTCGAGGTTTATCATGGGACTGAGGCTAATTGGGATTATCCAAAAACCGTTGCCATTCTCCCCTTCTCTTATGAGACTTCAATTACTGAGCAGAAACGGCCTCATCAAATTTTACGTGCGGTATTTTTTAATTACTTCAGTTATTTGGGGTACACAGATATACCAATTGAAACAGTAGACTTGAAGATATCCCCGTTAATTAAAGCTGGTACCAGCATTAAAGATATATCTAATGCGCAGTTAATGAAAATACTGGGAACCGATGCTGTTATTCGAGGGCACGTGATAAACGCCACTAATTTTACTGCCGGGATTTATGCAGAGACAAGTATCGAAGCAAAGTTGGAAATGGTTGATTTACGAACGGGTGACTTATTGTGGGAAACAAAACACACGGAGCTTAGCACTTCAAGTATTATTACGCCCTCATTGATAGACATGATTGCAGAGCAAACTGCAAACGCTGAAGTTAATAAAGCCTATCATAAGGTGTCGGAGTCTTTTATATTAAAAGTACTCGCAAAAGTTCCTGACCCAGCAAGCTTACGGCATGAGCACGTTCAACTTCCTCGTATCATATCGATTGATAGCAACATCAAAAAAAATACTCGATTGCTACCCAATGACGTCATATATGTCAGTATGAAAGGAGACTCTAAATTAGATGCTCATTTCGATATCGGAAGCTATAAAACTAGAATACCAATGAAGGAAGTTTCAACGGGTCTCTACACTGGAAGTTTCCGCATTAAAAAAGGAGATCAAACTAATAGCTCCATAATTATAGGAAGTTTATCCAATAAAAAAGGATTAACCGCTAAGAAATTTTATAAAAAAGGTCTGGTCTTTATAAAATAGACTCTGGCACTAATGAGGAAAAATGTACTTTTATAAAAAAATTAACCTTACTTATGACAGGCCGCTTTATAGTCAATTGATCAACACCCTACTTGCCCTCACCTTAGCTTTTCAATTCACTGCCTGCTCAGCTAACCTGCAGTCTAAGGTCGCTGGAAACTTAAATCAAATGTCTAAGCAACAAACCGTAGCTATCCTTCCGGTAGAAATCATGAAAAAAGGCCAGGAAGAAACTGGAGAAATGCTACGCCAAGGACTCTATGCTAACCTTAAGGGAGCTAAGTTTAACCTTCTCGAGCGTTATGTAGTAGACGGACTCCTTAAACAAAACAACCTACATAATCCAGCAGATTTTCTTAAAATCAACCCAATGCGATTTGCTGAAATACTTGGTGCTGACGCAGTATTGATTACCCGTATTAATAAAGTGGAGCGTTCATACTTAGTCATTCACTCTTCAATCGAGATCGGAATCTCTGCACAATTGGTAGACACTCGAACAGGAGAGATTTTGTGGCGTGCGGAGCAAACAGAACAAGACTATCAGGGCATCGCCAAAATCCCAACAGGCATTTCATCCGCCATTCTAGGACCTATTCAATTTGTAACTAATAAGCTCAACCTGCACCGGATGACCTCTAAACTAGTTGATAAGCTAACTGCAATAGTTAAAAACCCAGAGGACGCAAACAAAAAGGAAACTTTTAAAGAGACTCTTATTTCATCCGCAGCAACACGTGATCTCGAGAAAATTAAAGACGTAGCAAGCCTGAAAAGTGAGTGGGCTGATGATGTATCTGCCTACACAGAAGTTCCGCCAGACCTTATAGATCGTAAAAACCCCCTCCTTGTAAAACCGCATAAGAACCAGGGATCACTCCCCTCAAAGATCAATTGGAGGCAAAGAAAGACGAACCTCAAACCCGCAATACCACAACAAGAAACAACTATTACGCCAGTCCAAAAACTAAAACAAAACCAACCTCCTCAATACACAATTCAAGTTGGAGCCTATAAAACGGAAAAAAATGCCCACCAAATGGTTAATAGATTGCTCAAGAAAGGGTATGAAGCACATATCAAATCTGAACTAAAGCAAGGCACGCCACTATTTAAAGTTCTCGTTGAAAAATTCAACAATAAAGAGAAGGCTTACGACCTAGCGAATAAACTCATCAACAAAGAAAACCTTCCAAGCTTTATCGTCACTACTGCCCCCTAAAGCTTAAATACTTGTAATTAGAAAT
>CAJJDL010000334.1 GCA_905182935.1 uncultured Nitrospinaceae bacterium
TAATGAAGAACCATCATCTCCTTCCTTAAAAACATATTCACCTTTAGCACAGTTCTTAAAAACCTTCTTTCTACCTACTAGTCTAAATAATTCTTTATCATTGAATACTTTAAAAAATGGAATCTTTTTAAGAAATGTCGTAATCGCATCTGTTTCCATACAAAGAATCTCCGCTAACACAGTAATTGCTAAAACGAACAGTATCACATTAGATATTATAAATAAATCGACTTTCTAATTCCCACTGTTCAGACTTCCTAGCCGATCAAACTCTAGACATCAATAATGGGGCGATGATACCTTGACTACTTTAAGAAAGTAGCAAGGCACCTAAAAAAGTCTAACTACTTAACCTTAACTTTTCTGATTGTTTTTTATAGAGGGCCTGTAGGATGGGAGATCGACTAGGCTTGTGTTTTAGCGTCTACCAAATCAATCTCGCCTGTATCTAAAGAAACAGGGTATTTCAGAGGTTCTAGAACTTGACTTACCTTATCCTGAAAAAAGCGCATCAAGTCGTTCATTGAATTGATAATGAGTTCTTTGCTACTTGTATTAAGAACTTGAAACTGTTTGTGAAGTTCAGCATCTACCGTTGATGTCGCTAACTCATAAACTTTTTGAATATTTTCGACATTAAGGTCTGGGGCTTCTACCTCTTCTGAAGTCGTCCCTGCGGAAACTCGACTACCAAGGCTAATCTCAGAAGATTCAAGACCTAAGGTTTTCATAACAGCATTCGTGAGCTCCACTGCAACTTCTTTCGCGATCTCCTGATTACCAGTTAAAACAGCGATCGCTTTTTCGACATCAAGCCCATCTGGGCTACTGGATAAAAAATCATTCACAATCGGTTCTATATTTGCCGATAATTTTTTAATAGCGTTCAACTCGTCCTCATTCAAATCCCCCTCAATAGTCTGAGAGTATTTTGAAGCCGCTTGCGCAACAGAGGATATATCCTGAACTGTTTGTTCATATGTAGACTGGACGTCAACATAGGAACCAGAAAAATTTTGTTGCTCAGCAACATTCAAAGTCACCACATCTCCTTCACTTGTCTGCAAAGATGAATCAGTCTCTAGAGGCACATTCACCTCTTCTGATATAACTCTTCGATCAAGCAATTGCCTCTGAACCTCGAATGTAGTGATTTCTGATACTGCCATAATTTTAGTGCCTTCCTCTTTATTCATCTTTCCCTATAGTTTTGTATCGGTCATACAAAAAAATACCATTAGATAAAAATGAACTAAAAACAAAAAAAATTCTCTTCGAAAGAAAAAAATCATTAAAAACCTTTAAAAGGAATACTTTACAATTTAATTAAATAAGTAAAAATTAGACTTTTAAAGAATTTTTGGAGGGATAATACGCTAAACTTGGGGGAAATAATACGCTTTATGGCTTCGAACAAACGTATAATGCTCTAGTTATTAAGCCGAGAACACAATTATTAAAGTATGACAGTCATTTGTTTGCTAAATAAATACCCTATGTCCACTAAGAACCTAGATCGCCGCAAAGTTCGGATACTCAATATCTTTTTCTGAAAGTATTGGATTTTCGATAGGCCAGTCGATAGCCAAGTCTGGATCATTCCACATAATTCCACGTTCACTTTGTGGAGAATAATAATCTGAACATTTATACAAAACCTCTGCTGAGTCACTTAACACACAAAAACCGTGTGCAAAGCCGACAGGAATATACAGTTGTAAACTATTCGCTTTAGAAAGAGAAAGTCCCCACCACTTTCCATAAGTAGAAGAACCCTTACGAATATCTACTGCAACATCGAATATCTCCCCCCGAACAACTCTTACCAGTTTATCTTGTCCAGGATTTACCTGATAATGAAGTCCCCTAAGTACTCCCTTTTCAGAAACGGAATGATTGTCTTGAACAAAGCGCGCAGAAACTCCATGCTCCTTATACCTGCTCTCAGAATAAACCTCATAGAACAACCCCCGTGAGTCTCTGAATACGTTAGGTTCAATAATAATTAGACCGTCTATTGGAGATTTGCTCACTTTCATTAAATCTTGCCTTTATATAAATAATTAATACCCATACACCTTCCTAACCTGACAAATCATTTCCGAGTTCCCACAATTAAAACATGCCTAAATAAATAACGTAAAAATGGAAACATTCTATCTAAAGAAAGATCTAGATTGAAAGCTAGTCGGGTCAACCAGTTATTCGGGTTATTAAAAAAAATGCCTGATACAACTCCTAAAGGAACCGAAAAAAACTCTTCATAATAATGTGAGGTATTAAATTTTTTTTCTAATTCCGAAAGTTCCTTAAACATAAGTGGCTTTTCATCAATTGTACGGGCAAAAGGAGTCATCACTCTGACTAATTTTGCTATAGGATTAATACCTAGTGGTTCTGCAAATAAGATTTTTCCACCTGGCTTTAGAACTCGATAGATTTCATCAAGCGCCCTACTATAATCCAAATGGTGCAAGATGGCACAACCGTAAACAAAATCAAAAGAGTCATCTTCAAAGTCAAGGTTGTTAGCATCCATTAGACGAAAATATGGTTTAACTTTAGAAAGGTGCTCACTCTCCTTACCCCGATTTATTTCTTCCTGAGAAATATTAATGCAATATAAATTTCTCGGTTTAATATCATTATCTTCAATCCAAGATTTCCACGATGTAGAACCTAACTCCAATACATTTTTACCTTGAGCATGTTCAAGTTCACTCTGAATTATTCGAGCCCTTCTTTGTAAAAAAAGGTGGGAGGTATGCTCAAACAGGCGCATGTAACCATCTCTTTGCAGCCCGTCATCAAAAGCATCCTGTTCTCTTTGGGCTCTGGCAGAAAGTGGCCCCTCTATCATTAAATTATTCCTCAAAAAATGAACTATAAAGCTTCAAAAATAAATCAGCCGAAATACTACAAATCAGTGCTCACCTTAACATAATATAAATAAACTTTATTAAGACATTTCCTCTTTAAAAAAATAATATAATAAGACTCTTAAAACATAAAAATGAGTTATATTTAAAACCTATTTCTTGTCAGTAGAAATAATATTTTAAATATTATCAATATTTAACAAAAACTCTTATATGAAAATTATCCCTGCCGTTGATATAAAGAAAGGACGTTGTGTCCGTTTATCTCAAGGATTGGCGGACCAAGAAACTGTTTATTCAGATGACCCAGTTGCCATGGCGTGCCATTGGGACGAAGAAGGTGCACCGCTTATACATATTGTAGATTTAGATGGTGCTTTTGAAGGACAACCAGCCAATGCAGAAATAGTAAAAAACATAATATACAATAGCTCGGTTGATATTCAGGTAGGAGGTGGAATTCGCAATCTTAATACTATAGAAAAATATATTAACGCGGGAGCCTATCGGGTAATTTTGGGAACTATCGCGCAAAAAGAACCGGAGTTTGTGATTAAGGCATGCAAAGAATTCCCCGGAAAAATCATTGTTGGTATTGACGCTCGTGATGGGAATGTCGCAATCAAAGGATGGGTAGAGGTTTCTAATCAGCGCGCTACTGATTTAGCAAAAGAGCTTGAATCCTGTGGAGTATCTGGATACATCTTCACCGATATTGCCTGCGATGGAATGCTTCAAGGTCCTAACTTAAAAAGTATCAAGGAATTTGCTAAGAACACCAAACTTCCAGTAATCGCATCTGGTGGCGTAGGGAAATTGAAGGATATTGACAACTTGCTAACACTTGAAACCGATGGTGTAGAGGGAATTATTATCGGGAAAGCTCTTTACGATAAAAAATTTACCTACGCACAAACTCTAGAATTATTAAATCACCATGCTAACTAAAAGAATTATTCCCTGCCTAGATGTTAAAGACGGAAGAGTAGTTAAAGGAGTTAACTTCGTAAATTTGCGAGATGCCGGTGATCCAGTAGAAATTGCCGCCGCCTATGAAAAAGAAGGTGCCGACGAACTAACTTTTCTTGATATCACCGCATCACATGAGAAAAGAGACATTATCTTGGAAATTGTGGCGCGTACAGCGGAAAGAGTTTTCATGCCGCTCACGGTAGGTGGTGGAGTTCGATGTTTGGATGATATTCGGAACCTCCTTAACTCGGGTGCCGATAAGGTTGCTATTAATACTGCAGCAGTACAAAACCCAGAGTTTGTACGTAATGCAGCTGAACGTTTTGGAAGTCAATGTATTGTTGTTGCTATCGATGCCAAACGAGTGGAGGCTACTCGCAAAGCCACTGATTCAATTTTAAGCTGGCATAAACTTCATTCTGACCTTTTTCTGACTGGAAATGAATCCGCGCTCGCCTTTGAGGTGTTCATTCACGGAGGAAGGACTCCCACCGGCATCAATGTTTTGCCTTGGGCTCAACTAATGGAAGCCTATGGTGCAGGTGAAATCCTCCTTACAAGCATGGACTCTGATGGAACTAAAAATGGGTATGACTTAGAACTTAACTGTTCGGTATCAGAATCTCTTACTATCCCACTGATAGCTTCGGGAGGAGCAGGAACACTCGAACATCTTTTTGAAGGGATTTCTAAAGGTAAAGCAGATGCCATTTTAGCAGCATCAATTTTTCACTTCAAGGAGTTTACAATTGGAGAAGCAAAAAATTACTTAAGGTTAAAAGGCATCCCCGTTCGAATATAAAACTCATTCGATTATAAGACACCACAGTTTTCGAATTCTAAAGCTTTAAGGTTAGTATCCAAGCTTGCCTCGACTCCCATAGGGATAGTAAGCATTTCTCTTCCGTGACCAGATGGGAAGTTCGTTAACACAGGAAAAGAACTCCCAGAAAAAATATCATTTAAAATTTCATTGAAAGACCCACCTGATTTTTTAGAAGGCAAACAATTGACCATCTCACCAAAAATAATTCCACGTACTCCCTTAAACTTTCCCGCCTGCTTCAGGTGCCAAAGCATCCCGTCAATTTTATAAAGCGGCTCATTAACATCCTCAAGTAAAAGAATTTTATTACGAGTTTTAATTTCCCATGGTGTCCCTAAAGAACGGCAGAGCAAAGTAAGACACCCACCTATTACCCTCCCCTCTGCAGTCCCTGACTTAAAAACATGTGCCTCATTAGCGGTTAGCCGTTTACCTGCCTTCTTTCCCGAAAGAATCTCGCTAAACTGGATTTTTGACTTTGGCATGGGGTAGTTTCCAAAATTCCCTGCTACCATCGGACCATGAAATGTAACTAATGAACATTGCTGAACAAGAAATAAAATAAGAAGTGTAATATCACTGGAACCCACAAAAATTTTTGGGTTCTTACGAATAATGGAAGAATCTAAACTCGGGAGGATATGGCTAGTTCCATAGCCACCACGTGCGCAGAAGATGGCTTTTATTTGCGGATCTCTAAAAAAACCATGTAGATCCTCGATCCTTTGCTCAACAGTTCCAGCCATATATCTATCCTGAGCAAGAACATGCTTCCCTAACACGGGGGAAAATCCCATTTTTTTGAGTATTCCTAGTCCTTTTTTTAGAATTTTTTTATCGACTGGACCCGCTGGTGCGGCTATTCCTATTTTATCTCCCTGTTTTAACCTTTTAGGATATTTCATCTACTTTTTCCGCAATATTACAAATATTGTCTAAAAATCGGTACAATAAAATCTGTTTAAATAAAAATAACTCAATATGCCTGTTGTAGCTGCTGTATTACAAGCCAGAATGACTTCAACTCGCCTGCCGGGAAAATCTCTTTATCCCCTGGCTGGTGTTTCACTGATTGAGCATATCATCAATCGAATAAAATCGGTGACTGATATCGATCATATTGTCCTTGCTGTTCCTGACTTACCATCCGAAACTAATCTTATAGAGACGGCACAGCGGTTGAACGTTGCCATTGTAAAAGGTCCAGAAGAAGATGTTCTTAAAAGATTTCTAATGGCTGCCGATCATGTAAAAGCTAAGCATATCGTACGCATATGTGGAGATAATCCATTGGTCGACAGACAGTTGATGCGTTCATTGATTCATTCTCACTTGAAAAAAAATACTGACTATACAATTACATCCGATCCTATTCCTCTAGGAACAGGCTCAGAAGTAGCTAAAGTAGATGCTTTAAAAAAAATTGCTACGATAACAAAGGAACCTAAATATAGAGAACATGTTACCACCTGGTTTCATGACCACCCGACGACCCATATTCAGCCTAATGTGCCGGCACCCGCTTATCTAGTAAATAAACCTTATCGGTTGACCGTCGACACAGAGAGTGATTTGTCCCTTATGGAAAAAATTTTTCAACAATTCTGTACTACGACCTCACCGCTACCAGACCTCGCAAAAGTCATCGGTTTTCTAGATACTCACCCTGACATAGCCAAAATAAATGCCCATATCCAGCAAAAGAACTGGCGATCGTAATTTTTTCTAAAGTTTAAAGTATCTACTCCGATACTCTCATTAAGCTAGAGATTATCCAATTACTGGAAATACTCTAATTAAATTTTTATACAAGGTAGATAGCAAGTGGGATCTAAGGAAAACCACTTAAAATAAAAACCTTAGGGGGCAGTAAAAGAAGTAAATAACATAAATTATTCCAAGTTTTAATAGGAATAAACCTTTTCAACTCATGGTGGAGGATTAGGGAATGGCAATTCGTATTTTCAACAATATAGCTTCGAGTAATGCCCAGAGAATTCTAGGCGTTAACAATCAACGATTAGCAACATCAATAGAGCGAATATCCACTGGTATTCGTATCAATAAGGGCGCTGATGATGCGGCCGGTCTTGCAATTTCTGAAGGACTGCGTTCTGATATACGTGCTCTGAGACAAGCCACAAGAAATGCTAATGATGGGATATCGCTAATTAATGTTACTGAAGGTGCGCTCAATGAGCAATCCGGTATTCTTATTCGTCTTCGAGAACTGGCATCCCAAGCCGCAACCGGAACAGTTGGATCCACAGAGCGTGGGACTATTCAATTAGAGTTTTCCGCGCTTCGTAATGAACTCACACGTATTTCCCAGACTACTGAGTTTAATGGAATCGCCTTACTTGATGGCGGTCTTGCCTCATCTGCATCTAGCACCAATAATATTATGATTCAGATTGGTATCGATAACTCTGAAAATAGCAGACTTAATCTAAATAGCGCAATCAACCTTGCTGCTGTGGATGCATCGACTTTAAAAATAGCGGCTCTGTCTGTGACAGGTGCCTCAGAGGCTTTAACAGCACTTAATGAAATCAATAACGCCATCGGATCTGTAACTGCGAGCCGAGGTAAGGTTGGTGCTGTACAAAATAGACTGCAACGTTCCGTAAGTGCCCTGGCCATTACAGCAGAAAACTTACAAGCTGCAGAATCGTCGATACGAGATGCCGATATTGCAGCAGAAATCGCAGAGTTGACTCGAAATCAGATCCTAGTACAAACCTCAACCGCTATGGTAGGGCAGTCAAATCTGATTCCACAATCTGTGCTTCAGTTGCTGGCATAATAAACTATCAGCAGGGTAAACGGGTTGATAGATTGAGCGAGAAGTAACGCGGTACATAAGGATACCGTATAGCTCATTTTCACCAAATAAAAGGAACTTGACAAGTGAACGCTATAAAAATAAGGAGGTCGGTTGATAAAACGATACATAGTGGCAAGGTAATTTATAACGGTGACAATGTCACCAACCTTGGCATACCCAAGTCATTTTTATCCGATAATAACTCCTTGAAGCGGGTACTTAAAAGCACCCCTCATGAAGACCTAAACGTTCAAATAAAAATTGATTCTTTTATTAAAGCATTAACCACTGTTAAAGGAGAACCGGGCACGACGCAAAATCTACTTATAAGAGTCATCAAAGTTTTAAACGTAACCATAGAGAACCTGAATGCGGCTGATGCGACTAATCATGGAAAAATTATTGCAAAAGAAATCGCCATTTTAACGCAAAAATAAATCTCCCAGCTGTGCCAGGTTCTAAAATAAGAACAAGTTAAGGCCTTAATTAAATTCATTCATTTGGGTAACGAACGTATAAGGACAAAAGTTAACCTTGTTTTTTTAATTTAACCGACTGAGTTATAAAAATAATTTTCTCAAGAAAACCTTTATTTCTCTACGGTTAAAAAGATTTAACTCCCACCTCACCCATAATTCGCTAAAAATTTAACCAAAAATATTAAAGTATATCAACCTTGATCCGATAGGCCTCATTAAGTCAGGTTGTATTCGGTTGGAGCCGGATCAACCAGAATAGTAAAAATTAACGGAGGTTTTAAAATTAAAGTATGGGAATTGACTCCCATACTAAAGGGTTAATAGCTTGGAGGCTTGTTTTAGTATGGATGCTAAAACAGTAACCCGATTAAATTCAATCATGGAGGATAAACAATGGCAGTTCGAATCTTCAATAACATCCCCTCACTTACCGCTCAGAGAATTCTGGGTGTAAATAACAACCGTTTGGCTCAATCTGTAGAGCGTATTTCATCAGGTATCCGAATCAACAAAGCAGCTGATGATGCTGCGGGTCTAGCAGTTTCTGAAGGACTACGTTCCGATATTCGGGCACTACGACAAGCTGTAAGAAATGCTAGTGACGGAATTTCACTATTGAGCGTTACAGAGGGTGCGCTCAACGAGCAAGGTGGAATGCTAATACGACTTCGTGAACTTGCATCTCAAGCTGCAACTGGAACAGTAGGATCGACGGAACGACAAACTATCCAGTTAGAGTTCAGTGCTCTTAGAGCTGAGTTGGACCGTATCACAGCAACCACAGAGTTTAATGGATTAAAATTAATCAATGGAAACCTTGGGTCGTCTGTAGCAGATGTTAACTCCCATATTCTCATTCAGATTGGTATCAATAACTCAATGGAAAGTAGACTCGATCTAAATAAAGAATTAAACTTAGAGGCTATTAGTTCCACAAACTTAGAGATACATACACTTTCTGTTACAGGTGCTGCGCAGGCGTTAACAGCTCTCGACGTCATAAACGATGCTATTTCATCAGTAACAGCAAGCCGAGGTAAAGTGGGTGCCGTACAAAACCGACTGACCCGTTCGATTGCTAACTTATCTGTATCAGTTGAAAACTTAACAGCTGCAGAATCATCGATTCGTGATGCTGATATTGCAGAAGAAGTTGCTCAACTAACTAGAAACCAGATCTTGGTACAAACGGCAACTGCGATGGTTGGGCAAGCGAACTTGATTCCTCAATCCGTGCTTCAGTTACTAGGATAAGCGGGGTATTTTAAATATAGGTTTTACAACTAATACATATGACTATTTTATTAAATAAA
>CAJJDL010000335.1 GCA_905182935.1 uncultured Nitrospinaceae bacterium
GGCCTGCCTAAACCGTAACCCATTTTTTTGACTGGTCGGGGCGAGAGGATTCGAACCTCCGACCCCCTGCTCCCAAAGCAGGTGCGCTAGCCAGGCTGCGCCACGCCCCGATATTAGTGCATTGTTAATTTTGTAAAAATTACTTTAATGCATCTTAGCCATTTTCTGCCTTTGCTCTGAAGTCAATACGTTAAGTAATTGTATCTTAGCATCAATCATTGCCATGATTTTATTTGTTTTAGACGCTACAATTTTGGCACCAGCATCACGTATTTTTGACTCATTTACTTTACCAGAGTGAACCTGTAGATCTAGTTCCATATGTGCCATCTCATGGTCTGCCTTGGCTTGAATTATTTTCTTCTTAAAGTCTACGTCTAGTTCCTTCATTGTTTGAATTTGTGGATCGGTCAAACCCAATTTGTATTTATAATTCATTACGTGTTTAAAAGGACTTATGCCATGACCTCCATGGGAACCTTTTTTGTGACCATAAGATTTTTCATAGCCACCCTTACCCTTATAGGCATGGGAACCTTTTTTGTGACCATAAGATTTTTCATAGCCACCCTTATAGGCATGGGAACCTTTCACATGACCCGGTTTTTTGTGTGAATATGATTTTGATTGGCTACCTTCAGGTTTCTTGTGTCTATTACTTCCAGAAATATGACCTGAATAGCCCTTAGAACCATGTTTATAAGACTTACTCTTGCTACCTTCGGATTTGCGATGATTAACTCCGTGTCCAATAGCTGATCCTACTTTTTTTTGGTCCTCTCCATAGTTAAAACTTCCAGAACTACCTGTTCCTTTCAGGTCAATCATTTCTCCAGAGTTTGCTTGCACGCTGGATGACGCTGCAAAAACTAAAACACAAAGAAAGGAAAAAATCGCCATAATGGTTAATCTCGGTCTAGTCTCTGACATGGAATTCTCCTAATCTTAATTAATACTCTATTAGTTAAAAAAATGGTGCGCCCGGCAGGATTCGAACCTGCGACCTACGGATTCGAAGTCCGGTATTCTATCCAGCTGAACTACAGGCGCATTATTCATATGAATTTGGGGCGAGCGACGGGATTTGAACCCGCGACCACTCGGACCACAACCGAGAGCTCTACCAACTGAGCTACGCCCGCCGTTTTGCTTATAATAATATCAAACCTTTGGGCAAGGAAGAAAGTTTAATTAATTAATATTGTAAGGAAGAAAGTTTAATTGATTACTAGTGTATTGTAAAATAAAATTTTATCCTGATTGTAAAGACATTAAACCACTTTAACCAACTTGCTTTTGCAAATATCCTGGTCCAAAAAACTTATGTCACTATTTGATTACTCTTAGGTGACTACGATCTCTTTTGGGTCGACTCTGTCCCTTTTCTTTTAAAATTTTTAACTGACTGATCTCTGGATTATAGTTTTGCTCTAAATATGGTTCTGGTTCAGGATCGACTTCTTTCGTATTTGCCTTAATTTTTAATTCTAAATCTTTTGGAAAACTTTCCTCCCATACTTGCCCTTTTTTACTTTCAGGCTCATGAATTGACCAAATAGCCTCAAACGGAATGACACATTTATAAGGCCTTCCTCCAAAAGCAAGAGTGGCATAGATACCACCTTCCTGAACATCAAATGGGCGTTTAAAGTTAAGATTGAAAACAAGGCTAAGCGCTGCATTACCTTTATGTGAGACCGGAACATCGACGTTAGGCAATCGAGCGTCCAAGGAAACCATTGCGTCACCTTCACTTAACAGTTGAATTAAAAAATCATACTTATTTTTATTTTCACTATCCATATCTTAAAATACCATAACTTCAGCTAGTCACCATTAATATTTTCCCTATCTCTTCGGTTAACGAAAATAGATATTAAATGATACTATTACTCATTAAATTAAATATACAACAGCATATCGAAAGGTTGCGCTATGATCAAAGTAGGGTCTCTCACTACAGTTCTAATACTATCCTTCCTGGTTTTTTCTCTACCCTTAACCTTTGCCGACAAAGCAAAAACTATCAAAGTGTTAAAAAATGTTTACACAATAACCTCGGGTGATGGGATCGATTCTAATACTACCTTTATCATAACAAAAGAAGGCGTTATAGTAATCGACACAAGGCCAACTCCAGCCGAAGCAAGGAAAGTACTCGCAGAAATACGAAAACTAACTGCTCTCCCTATCGTTTACACAATCAATACCCATTACCACGGAGATCACACCTTTGGTAATCAAGTTTTTAAAAACAGCAAGACCATCATTGCTCATAAAAACGTTCGCAACAAACTTATCGAATCTGGACAAAAGCATTTATCGCTTTTTAAAACTTTCGGGTTGCCTGGAATTGATGAAGTAGAGATAACCCCACCCAATATTATTTATGAAAAGGAAATGGAAATCTGGCTCGGTGAATACCGATTACAGTTGTTGTACCATGGAAAAGGACATACTGATGGAGATACCATTATTTACATAGATCAATTACGAACAGTCATTACCGGTGACTTGGTATTTAATAAAAAAATCCCTTATACGGCTGATGCTTACATTGATGACTGGATAGATTCTTTAAAATATATAGAGTTACTTAAAAATGAAACGGTAATCCCTGGACACGGACCGATAGGTGAGCGAACTACAATCATATCCATGAAACATTACCTGATGAACCTAAAGGAACTTGTTTTAGCTCAATTAAAAGACAAAAAGACTCTTAAAGAAACTCAAGAAATAGTCGAACCTATTCTACGAAAAAAGTATAAAGACTGGGAAGATCTTGATTGGATTAAAGATAACATAGAACGGGCTTGGTTGGAGTACAGCTCGAAGCAGAAGACCTAACTTAAAGACAACTATTTATTTAAATGATTCCTTTTTTTTCCCAGTACTCTCGAAGTGATTGCTTCTCGTCAATGAGAGTATCCAAGTATGAGTGGTTTGCTGGGATCATTGGCATTACATGCCCATGAGACTTATCATTATAAGGATATTTGACATCCAGAACGTAAGGGCCCTTATGCTTTAACATTCGTTTAAGTGCCGGCAGAACTTCTTCAGGCTTACTTATGCATTCTGACTTAATGCCAAAAGCATGGGCTATCTCTGCAAAATTTGCATCTCCCAAAAAGGTATGTCCACGTAATGACTTATAAAATCTATCTTCCCATTGAGCAACCATGCCGAGATGTGCATTATTTAGAACAACATTTTTGACAGGAATATTTTCCATCTTGAGAGTCTGCAGCTCCTGAATATTCATCAAGAAACTTCCATCCCCCTCAATATTAATAACTTGTTTTTTGGGTAAAGCCACCTGTGCTCCCATTGCCGCTGGCAAACCAAATCCCATTGCACCCAAACCCGAAGAACAAAGCCACTGAAATGGTGCATTAAAATCCCAAAACTGGGCTGTCCACATTTGATGCTGTCCAACACCAACTGAAACGACAGCATCTTTATCAGCAAGTTTTGTTAATTCAGAAATCAGATGCTGAGGAACAATATTTTTTTTATCTAACTCATAATTCAAGGGAAATTCTTTTTTCCATTTATCAACCTGCTTGATCCAAGGACCTATATTTTTTTTTGGTTCTATTTTATCATTCATCATCTTAAGAGCCTGCTTGACATCGCCCTGAACCGGAATATCCACCTTAATATTTTTATTTATTTCAGATGCATCAATATCCACCTGAATAAACTTAGCTCCTTTGCAAAACTCAGATAATTTTCCAGTCACTCGATCATCAAAGCGGACACCGAGCGCTATCACAAGATCTGCATGATTCAAGGCTATATTTGCATATATGGCACCATGCATTCCAAGCATTCTAAGCGATAACTTATCCTTTGAAGGGTACGCCCCCAA
>CAJJDL010000336.1 GCA_905182935.1 uncultured Nitrospinaceae bacterium
GTGGGTCTTCGTCATGAGAGTGTTGACCTTCCTGATGGCCGTGTGGTTGTATTATTACTTGTCGTTCTATTTGCAAAATCTGGATTCCTACAAAAATCCCCACACCTATTATTAGGGCAACTAAAAACGGGACTTTATTTTTCATTTAAATTTTTCTCCATTACTGATTTCCCAGGAATGATCTCTACAGATATCAATTCATTGGTCATTCTGTTAACTTCTGCAAGTGTGATGTGATAATCAGCCAAGGCATCCAAATATTGTTCTTTCGTTTGAAATAGAATTTTTTGACTGTCTAGAACATCTAAAAAACTAAACTTTCCAAAATGATAACCTTCGTTAATACCATCAAAAGATTTCTGGGCTGCAGGTATTGTTTCAGAATGAAGGATGCTCGCTTGAGAATGCGCAAAGACGAGTGACTCGTATGCCTCAAGGAAGTTTTTCTTTAGTATGATTTTAGCAGCTCTACGCTCTTCTTTTACTTTGGCTAAACTATTTTGTGCTTCAGATATTGCCCCCTGATTTCTATCAAAAAATTTAAGCGGAACTGAGACTCCGAAGGTTATGGCATTATCATTGGTTTGTTCTAATCGACGATATCCTCCTTTAAGAGTTATGTCTGGTGTTCTTTTGGATTGCTCAAGTTCGAGTATTGCTTGTCGTTTATCCTCCAAAGTTCCCCAGCGTTTAAGATAGGGAGTCTCATGTATTTTTTGGTTAATTGTTTCTAAAGGAGGTACTGGGGAAATATTAAATAGGTCTCCAACAACTGATAAAAAGTCAGGTTCGGTACTGCCCCATGTGGATGATAGCTTTCTTCGGGACTGCTCTAGCAGCATCTTTGTTTTTTTTGCATCAAGTTTAAAAGTTGAGAGAACAACACTCGCTTTGACTTTTTGTATTTGAGCTACTTTTCCTGTTCGTACTCTTTCACTGACCGCATTGTAAAATTGGTTTCCAAGCTTAATCAGGTCTTCTGATAGAGAGACTTTATGCTGAGCTTTCAGGACTTCTATAAAGGTCTTGTTTACCTCGGTCAATACATCAAGACGCTTGGCACTGTAATCCCAGTCGGCTAGTTTCTCTGAAATTCGGCTGGCATTTACTCTTGCAGTGCGCTTGCCACCTAATTCAATTAACTGTCCAAGTTGAACTGTTATTTCAGAACGGTCAAACCCAGAGAATTTCCCAGAACCTGATGCGTCGTCAACTCCTATTCCCAAGCGTGGATTAGGGCGGAGGCCTGCTTGCAGTGTTTGAGCTTCCTTAATCCTCTTGTCTAGAGAGAACGCAGACAACGTCGGGTTTTGGAGTAGAGCTTTAGCAGCAGCTTCTTTGACTGTGAGCTGAAGTGAAATTTTAGTTTTAGTATGAAGCTTTTTATCTTGGTTAGCAGAGGCAATAGAGAAAAACAACGTGCCAAACAAAGATACTACGCTCCAAAAAATGATAAAGCGTTTCATAGTATTTGTATTTCAAAAAAAACCAAACGTATTACCTTAAATAAATATGCGGTAACGTTTGATAACGCATGGCGCTAAATAAAATTTATTTTTTAATTTTTTTTAAATGAAAGGAAACGGAGGAGAGCGTTCTCGGAGTTGACTCTTGAAGACTAGACTTTGGGATTCTTTCAGTTGTTTTGGAAGATCGTATATTTTAAATTTTTTCGGGATATCTGAAGATGCAACAGTAGAGAAAACTTTTAAAACTTTGAATGGTTTTTTAGACTTCAATGTTTCGCTGTTTAAATCAACTCCTGAATCAACTTCACCTTTACTATCTGAATGTTGAGAATGATGATCAGCTGGATTGTGGTCATTAGAATGCGTCAGGTGAACTATGCTTTCCAATTCAATCGAATGAAAATAGCCATTGTGTCGGTGAGAAGATTCTCCAGGGTGTGAATGCTGAATGTCTGGATGGAAATGATAAAACGGCAGGGCTAGGAATTGAATGCCAAGGATCCAGACGAAAGAAATCCAATAAATATTAAATTTTCGTTTGCATTTATGCATAAAACCCTTCGCTTATTAAATCGAAGAAACACAGCACTTAACGGCTAAAATTGGGGTCTTCCTTAAATTCTATTAAAAAAATGGCATTAAATCAATGGTATTTTCCATGGAGAGTTAGCCAATCTTTAGCACTTCGATAACTGAACCTACCCGAGTATGATTAGTATAAACCGGCGATCCCATTTTAGATCAGATCAATACCCCGGTTGCAACGGCAAAATTAGTACAAAAACCAAGCGAAGGAGTGATCTCGGTAATCTTTCCCCCGACCCTAGAGATTGGGGATTAATAAAAGCTGGTCTTAATTATCCTTTAAAAACCTCATGCTCTTCTCAAAAAGAAAACCAACGAACGGTTTTCAATTTTATCTAAACGGGAACGGGTTTTCATTTGATGACAGTAAGGTGACGAATTTAGTAATAATTTTTAAATCGTACCCATTCTTTTCTTTTCATCTTCATTTTGTATTCAATATTAAGCTTATAAGCTAGAAAAAAAACCACTAATAAAAATACTAATACAACAGCATTAAACATGTTTGTCTCCTTTTAAAGAGGCACTTTATTTTTATTAAATAAAAGTGTAGTCACGTTTGCGTTATTGTTTACACAGCCCAGTGGGCTTCGTCCATTTTTTGCTCTCTCAATCGAACTTCATCTGCTCTGTCGTATTTTTGATTACAGTTAAGACAGAATCTACCTTCGTCAGACATAGATATAAATGTATCCGTTGATTGGCAGTGAGGACAATTTGAATACTTGGGTTTTGACTCTAATGTAAGAAACATTATTAACTCCTTAATGATTTACTGGTAAACAAATCTGATTCCAGATGTTTTCTTATCGATATATTGGTTCTATAACTAAAGTGGGGAGGTAAGGAGTTAAGAAAAAAGAGTTATGGTGTTGGTTAGACTTAT